>JAWWAN010000565.1:0-2780 GCA_033721675.1 Rhodothermales bacterium
CCACCGCCGCCGACGCCAAGGGCCTGCTCAAGACCGCCATCCGGGGCGAGGATCCCGTGCTGTTCCTCGAACACAAGGCCCTCTACCGGGCGGCCGCCGCCCGCACGCCCGAGCCGGACGCGGACTACCTGCTGCCGATGGGTAAAGCCCGCCTCCACCGCGAGGGCACGGACCTGACCGTCGTCACCTACGGCATGATGGTCCACAAGGCGATGAACGTCGCCCGGCAGGTCGCCAAAGAGGACGGCGCCGAGGTCGAGATCCTGGACCTGCGCTCGCTCCTTCCCCTCGACCGCGAGGCGATCCTCGCGTCGGTCAAGAAGACGAGCCGCGTGCTGGTGCTCTACGAGGACCACGAGTTCACCGGCTACGGCGCCGAGATCGCCGCGCAGATCGCCGCGGACGCCTTCGAGCACCTCGACGCGCCGGTGCGCCGCCTGGCCGGGGCCTTCTCCTTCGTCCCCTTCGCCGACCCGCTCGAACGCGCCGTGCTGCCGCAGGACGAGGACGTCCTCCAGGCCGTGCGTGCCGTGCTGGCCTACTGAGACGGCTGAACAGGAGTGAACCCGTGGGGGTCCGGCACGCGCCGGGCCCCCATTTTTTTGAGGGCGTGCTTTTACGGCTTCGGCACACCGCCGGCGAAACCGCAGGCCGGCTGCGCCCTTGTAGGTAGCGACCCGCGTGCACCGCCGCCGGCTCCGCACCGGCCGCGCGGGCGTCGGATCTCCGCCGCCGTAACCCGACCTGAAGTGATGACCACCCGACGCATCGAACCCGGCCCGCACGAAGAATCCGTCTGGGACTATCCGCGCCCGCCGCACGTGGAGCCCGTCCCGCAGCGCCTCCGCGTGGTCTTCGCCGGCGAAACCATCGCCGAGACGACGCGCGGCCTCCGGGTCCTCGAAACGAGCCACCCACCGACGTACTACATCCCGCCGGACGACGTGCGCGAGGGCGTGCTCCAGCCCTCCAGCCGCACCTCCCATTGCGAATGGAAAGGCCGCGCCGTCTACTTCGACGCCGAGGTGAACGGCCGGCGGGCCGAGCAGGCGGGCTGGGCCTACCCGGACCCCCGCCCCCGCTACGAAGCCCTCAAAGACCACGTAGCGTTCTACCCGAGCCGGATGGACGCCTGCTACGTGGGCGACGAACAGGTGCAGGCGCAGAAAGGCGATTTCTACGGCGGCTGGATCACCCAGAACCTCGTCGGGCCGTTCAAGGGCGGGCCGGGCACCTGGGGCTGGTGAGTCGATTTTGGACTCCCGATTTCGGATGTTGGAGGGCACCCGCTCGCACCGGCCGGCATGCGCACCCTGATGGGGCCGCCGCCTGATCCGAGAAGAAGTGGTCATCCCGAACATAGCCCGCAAGGCGGAGCCGAGGGATCTGCGGTTCATCGGCCTGCACGACCTCACGCATCGATCCCTCGACTTCGCTCGGGATGACAGAGAAGGAGATCTGCGTACGTCCTGAACGGGCGGACCGATGACACCCGGTGCGCGGCCTTGTGCCCCTCCCTCGCGGCTTGGGTGAAACGGTTCGTGGGGGCCGTACTACGAAGGAACGCCCCCGCGCCGCCCACTCACGCATCCGGAAGACTGCTATGCGCCTGCTCTCCGTGCTCCTCGGCCTGATGCTGCTCGCACCCGCCGCCGCCGCGCAGGCCTGGACGCAGGCGCCGGGCGCGGCCTACGTCAAGCTCTCGCACGGCCGCGCGACCGCCTCCGAGCAGTTCCGCTTCGACGGCGAGACGAAGCCCTACGCCGACAACGTGGACGGCGACGCCTTCTTCGACCGGAGCCTCTACCTGTATGCCGAGTACGGCCTGACCGAGACCCTGACGCTCGTCGCCGTCCTCCCCTACAAGCGCCTCCGCGTGCGGGATGCCGCCTTCGACTACGAGAGCGAGGGGCTCGGCTCCGTCGCCATCGGCCTGCGCACCGGCCTCAACGGGGCCTTCGGCGTGCCTGCAGACCGGCACCGGCTGGCGCTCAACGTCCTCGCCACCGTCCCGACGGGCTACACGCGCAACTTCACGCCGTCGGTAGGCTCGGGGCAGGTGGACGTGCAGGCGACGCTCGCCTACGGCGCGAGCCTGTGGCCCCTGCCCGGCTACGCCCAGGCCGCCGTCGGCTACCGCTACCGCTCCGCCTTCTACGCCCTCTCCGCTACCATCGACTGCCAGCCCGGCCGCGACGTCAACTGCATCGCGGCGGGCGAGCCGAAGTACGACGACGAGCTGCTGTTCTCGGCCGAGGCAGGCGTTTCGCTGGGGCGCTGGGCGCTCGTCCAGGCGCTCGGGCACGGCGTCTGGTCCAACAAGCCGCCGGACGCCGAGACGAGCTTCTCCGTCCGCAACCCGATCCCGACGCGCCAGCGCTACGTCAAGGCCGGCGGCGGCCTGACGGTCTACCCGGTCCGCGCCCTCGGCCTGGGCGTGCAGGTCTTCTTCACGCCCGCCGGCCGCAACACGGTCCGCTCCACCGACGTGTTCTGGGGCGTCGAGTACCGGATCCCGTAGGAGCAGGAAGCGCGGCGGGCGGCTCCCGGCCTGCCCGCAGGGTGCTTGCGCGTCCCTTGTGCTCCTGCCCGGCCCTGTCGTTCTTTGGAGACGTCCTCCGCCCCGGCCCTCGCTCGACGGAACCATGGCCCGCCTCGCCTCGATTCTGGCCTTCGCCCTACTCACCGCCCCGGCCCTCGCCCAGCCGGCCGACCTGGAAGCGCGCGTCGAGACGCTCTTCGCGCAGAGCTGCGCGCGTAGCGGCTGCCACGCCGCGCCG
>JAWWAN010000566.1:0-2741 GCA_033721675.1 Rhodothermales bacterium
GCGCGTTCCGGGAGATCGGCAGCGTGGCCCTGCGCCCGGTCGGTCGCTCGTAGGTTCAGCTGCCGGTCGCCCGTCCAGCCGGCCGCCCGCGCGAGCCGGTACCACGCGAGCGCGAAGGTGGAGTCTGCGGCCACCTGGAGGTGGTAGGCCTCCGCGCCGGGTACGGCCTGCCACGCGAAGGTGGGCTCCACCCCGCCGGCGGGCACGCCGTCCTCGGGTGCTGCGAGTACCGGCGCCGCCGGCACCGGGGCGCCGCGCCGCACCTCCCACACCACGCGGTCTTCCAGCAGCGGCAGCAGGAGGGCGTCCCGGACGAGCGGCGTCGGGTCGGTGACGCGGGCCTCGACGGTGACCGGACCGGCCGGCAGCGAAGCGGCCTCGACGGTGAAGACCGTGCCCGTCGCGCCCGCCACGGCCGCGCCGTCGACGTACCATTGCACCGCCAGCGCGTGCAGGGCCGGCGCGCGCGGCGTCACGCGCAGCTCCACCGCGCCCTCCTCGACGACGAGCGCCGGCGCCGCCGGCGCGTAGTCTTCGACGGGGCTGAGGCGGTCGTAGATGGCGGCGATGTGGTACTCCGTGCAGACCTCGCAGAACGGCTGCCCGAGGCTCCGCATCTTGCATTCGAGGCGGGGCCGGTACCAGCCGGTGGGCGTGTAGACGGCGCCCTCGAAGAGCCCCGCATCGCCGGCGAACGCCTGGATCTCCGGCGTCGGGAGGGGCGTCGAGGCGTCGATCCAGTGGGTCCACCGGATGTGGGTGCGCCGCGTCTCGGCCGTGGCGTTCGGGCCTTCGGCGGGCGGCAGGCCGCCCGACTCGTACGTGTCGCGCAGCCCGGCGAAGGAATGCCCCAGCTCGTGGATGGCGATCTCCGAGGCGGACGGGTGCGTCGAGCTGATGGCGAACTGCCCGCCCGACCCGCCATACTCGGGGTCGTTGACGAGCACGAGCACGAGGTCGTACTCCGGCATGAGGTCCGCGAGGAGCGTGTTCAGGCGGGAGTGGCCGCCGCCGCCGAGGCAGATCAGCCGCGCGATGCCGGCGCAATCGTAGTAGGCGTCGAAGTAGGTGTCGCGGAAGAGGTTGCGCGCGGGGTGGTCGGCGCCGCTCTCGGCCGAGGCGGCGAAGAGGCCGTAGGCGTTGAAGTAGGGCGCATAGGCGTCGTAGGGCGGGGCCTGGAAGAGGTCGTCGAGAAAGGCCCCGGCATCGTCCTGGAAGGCGGCTTCCTGGGCCCCCGTGTAGCCCTCGGCCACGACCACCACGTTCAGCCGGTCCGCCGCCGGGCCGTTCTCGACGAGGGGCAGGAGGCGCTGCCCGAGGGCCGGTCCGGCCCCGGTGAGGATCAGCAGCACGAGGAGGGCGTGGCGCATCGGAAGACGCGTCAGAACGAGAGGGGGACGGCGCCGAGCAGCCGGCGCACGACGGTCTGTTTCCCGGCGGCGTCGCGCACGGGCTCGGCGGCGAAGAGGCGCAGCCCACGCACGTCCGGCCCCGCCGGCACGCGCACCACGAGGGCCGCCGCGCCGGGGCGCTCCGGCAGGGCGTGGAGGCGGCCGTCTTCGGTGGCCCACTCGCCGGCATGGTCGCGCGGGTCCGCGATCCATCCTTCCCAGAGCACCGCGCCGTCCGGCCCGGTCGCCTCGTAGTAGAGGCCGGGCCGGAGGAGATGAGCCAGGCCCCGCTGCGGCTTGAGGCGTCCGGGCTGCACCGCCGTCCGCTCCAGCATGACGGCGTCGTCCTCCAGGCGGAGATAGACGAAGCCGATGGCGTCCGGCGGAGGGGTCTGGGCCTGCGCGGAGGCCACGCCGAGCAGCAGCGCGAGCAGGCACAGAAGGCCGGTGAGGCGAATCGTCATCGGGGCCAGGGGCACGAGGCGGGGTCGTTCGGCTACCAAACGCCTCCGGGGGCGCCGGGTTGCGAGTGCCCGGCATCGCGGGATGGGGCCCACGGGAGGGCCGATGCACAAGTATGAGGCAGAGTTGTTAGTTTCTCGCCGATCCGTCCTTGCTCCCACTCCCCGTCCTGCCGATGGACGACCGATCCCCGGAGGCCGGCCCGCGCCGCGCGGCGGTGCAGGCCCTGCTGGACCGCTACTGGCGCGCGAACCGCCTCGTGATGCTCGGGCTGCTGCTGGTCTGGGCCGCCGCCGGCCTCGGCGCGGGCGTGCTCGCCGCCGACGTACTCAACGGCGTCATGCTGCCCGGTACCGGCTATCCGCTCGGCTTCTGGTTCGCGCAGCAGGGCAGCATCCTCGTCTTCGTCGTGCTCATCCTCGCCTACTGCCTCGCCATGAACCGGCTCGACGCGAAGCACCGCGCCGACCTCGAACGCGCGCGGCGCGGAGGCGACCGATGAGCGTCCTCGGCTGGACCTACCTCTTCGTCGGAGCCACCTTCGCGCTCTACCTGGGCATCGCCTGGTGGAGCCGCGTCCGCGACACGAAAGGGTTTTACGTGGCCGGCTTCGGCGTGCCCGCCGCCGCCAATGGCATGGCGACGGCGGCGGACTGGATGAGCGCCGCCTCCTTCATCTCGATGGCCGGCCTGATCTCGACGATGGGCTACGCCGGCGGCGTCTACCTGATGGGCTGGACCGGCGGCTTCGTGCTGCTGTCGCTGCTGCTGGCGCCCTCGCTGCGCAAGTTCGGCCGCTTCACCGTGCCCGACTTCGTGGGCGACCGCTACGAGTCGCGCACGGCGCGGCTGGTCGCCGTCGTGTGCGCGATCTTCATATCCTTCACC
>JAWWAN010000567.1:0-2726 GCA_033721675.1 Rhodothermales bacterium
GGCGCGGCGTCTACCGGTACCGCGCGCACCGGCTCAACATGCGTCACCACGCCTACATCGCCGCGAAGCTGCTTCGTGGGGGGGATGCGGTGCTCGCGCTCGCCAACCTCGCGCTCGGCCTCGGGCTGACGGCCTTGCGGCGGCCGCGAGCCTTCACGATCTTCCCCGCCCTCGCCGCCGGCATCCGGGACGGGCTCCGGGCGCGTGCGCCCGTCCGCCCTTCGGTCTCGCGCCTCTACCGGCGCAACGCCGCGCCGTTCGTCAGCTCCGTGCCCTACGCGCTGCGGCTCCGGCGCCCGGCCGCGTTCTACCGCCGCCGCGCGGCGTATTACCCCGGCGCCCCTGCCACGCTCTCGATTCCCTGACGCGTACCCCCTCGATGGCCGATCCCACCGTGCTGATTCTGGGCGCCGGCGTCACCGGGCTGGCGGCGGGCTACGCGTCTGGCCGCCCGGTCTACGAGGCGGCGGCGGTGCCGGGGGGCATCTGCTCATCGTACTACGTGCGGCCCGGCACGGCCGAGCGGCTGCCCGCGCCCCCCGAGGATGGCGAAGCGTACCGCTTCGAGCTCGGCGGGGGGCACTGGATCTTCGGGGGGGATCCGGCCGTGCTGCGCTTCCTGGGCGGCCTCGCCCCGATGCGGGTCTACCACCGGCGCTCGGGCGTCTATTTCCGCGAGGAGGGACGTTACGTGCCGTTCCCGCTGCAGTATCACCTCGCGGCGCTCGACGAGGCGACGCGGGCCGCCGCCCTGCGCGAGATCGATGCGCCCCCGCCGGAGACGCCACCGGAGACGATGGCCGCGTGGATCGCGTCGCGCTTCGGCCCCACGCTCACCCGCCGTTTCTTCGGTCCGTTCCACGCGCGCTACACCGCCGGGCTCTGGACCGAGATCGCACCGCAAGATCCGTACAAGTCGCCGCTGGACCGGGCGCTGGTCCGGCAGGGCGCCGAGGGCGCGGTCCCGGAGGCCGGGTACAACGTGCGGTTCCTCTACCCCGAGGAGGGGCTCGACGCGCTGGCCCGCCGCCTCGCCGCGCGCACGGCGGTCTATTACGGCCGTCACGCCGTCGAGATCGACCTCGGCCGCCGCCGCGTCCGGTTCGAGGACGGCACGGCGGAGGGGTACGACCTGCTCGTCTCGACGCTGCCGCTCCACGCGATGATGCAGATGACGGGGCTCGCCGCCGAGGCGCCGCCGCCGGATCCCTACACGTCGGTGCTGGTCGTCAACGTCGGCGCCGAGCGCGGGCCGCGCTGCCCGGACGATCACTGGCTCTACCTGCCGGACACCGGCGCAGGGCACTTCCGCGTCGGCTGCTACAGCAACGTCGATCCGGGTTTTCTGCCTTGCTCGGCGCAGGAGCGGGGCGACCGCGTCGCGCTCTACGTGGAGCGGGCGTTCCCCGGCGGAGCACGGCCGGCCGCGGACGAGACCGATGCGTTCGCCCGGGAGGTGGTCGAGGAACTTCAGGCGGACGGGTGGATCGGCGCGCCCGAGGTCGTGGACCCGACGTGGATCGAGACGGCTTACACGTGGACGCGCCCCGGCTCGCGCTGGCGCACCGAGGCGCTAGGGCGGCTGGAGGCGCAGGGCGTGGTGATGACCGGCCGCTACGCCCGCTGGACGTTCCAGGGCATCGCCGACTCGGTCCGCGACGGGCTCGCCGTGGGCGCGACGCTGCGGGAGGCAGCGCGGCGATGACGCCTGCGCTCGACGTGCCGCTCACGCTGCCGCCCCTCCCGGCCGCGCCGCTCGTCTCGGTCCTCACGGCGAGCTACAACTACGCGGACTATCTGCCCCGCGCCCTCGAAAGCGTGCTCGCCCAGACCTACGGGCGATTCGAAGTCGTCGTCTGCGATGACGGCTCGGCCGATGCTTCGCCGGAGATCGCCGCCGAGTACGCCCGGCGCGACGCGCGCGTCCGGCTCCTCCGCCAGGCCAACGGCGGCGTGGCCTCGGCGCTCAACGCGGCCTTCCGGGCGAGCCGGGGCGATGTGATCTGCCTCCTCGACGCCGACGATGTCTTCGCACCGGAGAAGCTGGCGCGCACCGCCGAGGCGATGCGCCAGCGGCCGCGCGCCGGCTACCTCGTCCACGCCCTGCACGTGATCGACGGCGGCGGGACGATCACGGGACGGTTGCCGGCGGGCGGGGTGCCGGAGACGGGCTGGATCGCGGAAGCCGTGCGGCGGCGGGGCGGCCGCTGGCGCAGCATGCCGGCGGCGGGCCTCGTGCTGCATCGTGCTGTGGCCGAACGCCTCTTTCCCATTCCCGAGGTGCTGTTTCGGAGCGAAGCCGACGGCTATCTGAACACGCTCGCGCCCCTGCTCACCGAAGTCGCCTATCTCGCCGAACCGCTCGCAGGGTATCGCGTCCACGGCGCCAACCTGACGGCTGCGGAGCGCCTCGGCCCGGCGGCGTCCGCGCGCCGCCTCGATGCACTCCGCCGGCAGGGCGAGGGCGTCAACCGCCGCCTGGCCGCGCTCGGCGTGCCCGGTGAGCCGCTGGTTCTCGGGCGCAACCTCCACTTCGTGGAGCACCGTTTCATGCAGCACCTCTTCGAAGGGCGGCCGCGCAGCGCGCTCCTTGCCACCTATCTCGACTTCGCCCGCTGCCTGCTCTCCGACGCCGTGTACGGCCTGCCGCGCAAAGCGCTGAGCCTGGCGGCCTATGCCGTGGCACTCGCGCTCCCGGCCGCTGCGCGCGCCGCGTGGCTGACGCA
>JAWWAN010000568.1:0-2722 GCA_033721675.1 Rhodothermales bacterium
CAGGCCACGCGGTTCGTCGATCACGTGCACCAGCTGCTGCCCGAGCTGCTCTGATCCTCCTCACCGCCTCGCCGGGAGCTGGGGATCGTGGAGGTGGTTTCCGAGGGTCTGGAGCAGCACAAGCAGGGCGTGCAGGCCGCGCCGCGTGTCTTCGTGCTTGAGCACGCCGAAGAGCTGGAGCAGGCCCGGCGGATCCGCCTTGAAGCTGGCGTGAGCGGCGGCCAACCCCTTCTCCGCCCCCGTCAGAAACGCCTGCACGTGATCCGGCTCCAGCCGGCCGAGGGCCTGGACGAGCAGCAGCAGCGTCGAGAGGGCATTCCGGCCGCCGGGGGTGTCGAGCCGCCCGGCAAGGACGGCGCCGACGTCCTGCGCCTGCCCCACCAGCCCGTCGAGCAGGCGCAGGGTGCCGCTCTCGTGAAGCGTCTGGAGCAGACGTTCCAGCGCCTCGTGCGGGGTTTCTTCGACGGGCGCCGGCGGGGGGTCGTAGGAGATCGGGCGAGCCATGGCGGGGTAGGGAAGCGGGAAGGGCGAAGAGGGCAGCGGCGGCTAGATCGTGCCGTCGGCGGGGCGGTCTCGGGTGAGCGGCACGTAGTCCGGCCGCGCCCACTTGCGCTCGACCTCGACGCCCTGCTGCGGCGTGGGATGCCCGTTGCGTGCGTTGTGGACGGGCAGCGGGATCATGCCGCGCGCGCCCAGCTTCTCCATCCGGACCGCCACTTCCTTGTAGGCCGGCGTGTCGCTGTCGGGGTCGGTGACGTTGGAGGTGAGCCGGTTGACGGGCGCCTCGCTGGAGTTCATCGGCAGATAGAGCTCGTTGCCCTGCACGCGGTCCGTGACGAGCACCTGCACCTTGACGCGCCCGCGCCGCGAGACGAGGCGCACCCAGTCTCCGCTCTCCAGCCCCCGCGCCTCGGCCAGGGCCGGCGCGACCTCGACGAACGCGCGCGGCACGGTCTCGGTGATGCCGGGCGACTTGTACGTCATATTGCCCTCGTGGAAATGCTCCAGCAGGCGGCCGTTGTTGAGGTGGAGGTCGTACTCGTCGTCCGGCTGGTCCGTGGGCTCGCGGAAGTCGAGCGGGTAGAGGCGGGCCTTGCCGTCGTCGAAGTGGAAGCGCTCCGTGTAGAGCAGCGGCGTGTCCGTGCCGTCGTCCTCGACGGGCCACTGGAGCGAGGCGAAGCCTTCCAGGCGGGCGTAGCTGACGCCGGCGAAGAGGGGCGTGACGGTGGCGATCTCGCGCATGATCTCGCGCGGGTGCGTGTAGCCCCAGTCGTGCCCCATGCGCCAGGCGAGATCGGTCAGGATCCGCCAGTCCGGGCGGGCGCCGGGCAGGGGATCGAGGGCGCGGTAGAGCCGCTGGATGCGCCGCTCGGTGTTGACGAACGTGCCTTCTTTTTCGAGCGACGGGCAGGCCGGCAGCACGACGTCCGCGAACTGCGCCGTGGCCGAGAAGAAGAGATCCTGTACGACGAGGAAGTCCAGCGTTTCGAGCGCCTCCTGGACGTAGTTGATGTTGGCATCGACGAGGCTGATCTCCTCGCCCATCACGTAGAGCGCGTGCAGGCGGCCGTCGTGGATGGCCTCGATCATCTCGTGGTTGTTGAGCCCCTCGACGCCGGAGAGCGCGACGCCCCAGGCGTCCTCGAACTTCTTCCGCACGCCTTCGTCCGCCACCTTCTGGTAGCCGGGGAAGAACGTGTTGATGGCGCCGAAGTCGCTGGTACCCTGCACGTTATTGTGCCCGCGCAGCGGATACCCGCCCGTGCCGGGCCGCCCGAAGTTGCCCGTCAGGAGCAGCAGGTTCGCGATGGCGGTGGACGTATCGGAGCCCATCACGTGCTGCGTCACGCCCATCGCCCACAGCCCGCAGACGGTCTCGGCGCGGGCGATCATCTCGGCGGCCTCGACGATCTGCCGCTGCGGAATGCCGGTGACGCGCTCGGCGAAGTCCAACGTGAACGGCTCCAGGCTCGCTCGGTAGCCGTCCAGGCCGTGCACCCACTCGTCCAGAAAGTCCGTCGCCTCCAGGCCGTTATCGAGGATGTAGCGGCTGACGGCGCTGAGCCAGACGAGGTCGGTGCCGGGGCTCGGCCGGAGGAAGAGGTCGGCGCGGGCAGCCATCTCGTGCCGCCGGAGGTCCGCGACGATGACCTTCTGCCCGTTATGCTTCTGCGCCCGCTTGATGCGGGTGGCGAGGACGGGGTGGCTCTCGGCCGTATTGGAGCCGACGATGAAGACCACCTCGGCGCGCGCGATGTCGGTGATCGAGCCGCTGTCTCCGCCGTAGCCGACGGTCCGCCACAGCCCCTGCGTGGCCGGCGCCTGGCAGTACCGCGAGCAGTTATCGACGTTGTTCGTGCCGGCCACGGCGCGCGCCAGCTTCTGGATCAGGTACGCCTCCTCGTTCGTGCATTTCGAGGAGCCGATGAACGCGAGGGCGTCCGGCCCGTGCTCGGCCTTGATCCCTTCGAGGCGGCCGGCGACGTGGCCGAGGGCTTCGTCCCACGAGGCTTCGCGGAACCGACCGTCCTCGCGGATGAGCGGCGTGGTGAGCCGGCGCTCGCTGTTGACGTAGTCCCACCCGAACTTGCCCTTGACGCACGTCGAGATGCCGTTGGCCGGCGCCTCGCTGCGCGGCTGCACCTTGAGGATCTGGCGCTCCTTCGTCCACACCTCGAACGCGCACCCGACGCCGCAGTACGTGCAGACCGTCTTGGTCCGC
>JAWWAN010000569.1:0-2702 GCA_033721675.1 Rhodothermales bacterium
CGAGATCATGGATGACATCGCGCGGGTGCACATCTACAACGTCGTCACGCCGACGGGCATCGCGCAGGCCGGCGCCGCCGCCGCCCTCACCGCCACCGATGACGGCGTCGAGGCGGCCGTGGCGGCATGGCAGCACCGCCGCGACGTGCTCACCGAGCAGCTCGCCGGCTGGCCGACGATCCCCGCCGCCGGCGGATGGTCTCAGCTCCTCGACGTCGGCGCGCTCGGCTACACCGCCGAGGAGGCCTCGCGCCGCCTGCTCGCGCACGGCCGCGTGGCCGCCACGCCGATGACGGCCTGGGGCGAGGTCTACGGCGACCGCTTCGTCCGCCTCGTCTTCAGCAACGAACCGCCGGACCGCCTCGCTACCCTCCGCGCGCGGGTCGAGCAATCCCTGCGGGCGTAGGGCCCCGGTGTTTCAGCGCTCCTGTCCAGCCCCCACGCCGGCCCAGGCAAATACCAACCGCTCAGTCTCCCGCCCCGCGGATCTCGCGCAGCTTCTGGACGGCGTTCTGGTTGGACGGGTCGAGGGCGAGGGCGCGCAGGTAGAGCGCCTCGGCGCGCTCCGCCTCGCCCTTCGCCAGATACGCCTCGCCGAGGCTGTCGTAGACGTTCGCGTCGTCCGGATGCATCTCGGCATTGAGGTGGAAGATGGTGAGCGCCTCGTCCGTGCGTCCCTCCCCCAGGAGGCGGTAGCCGAGCGCATTGAGCGTGCCGGGGCGGAAGTCGAAGGCATAGCCGTCGCCGTAGCGTTCGTGCAGCGCATGATAGCGCTCGACGGCGGCCTCCACGCCCTCCTCTTCGATGGCGCCGGCGAGCAGATCGTCCAGCGGCACGGGCTTCTGGTAGCCCCGGTGGCACGTCATGCAGGTGACGCGGACGCGGTCTGCGGGCGGGCGGTCCAGCGCGGCGAGGTCGTCGCCGTTGATACGCTGGACCATCCGCATCATGAGGCGGGCGGTCTCCTTTGCCTCCTTGGTGTCGGCCGCGAAGTCCATCTCGGAGAGGCGGCTGCCGGCGGAGTCGTCGTGGCAGTGCTCACACCGCACGCCGAGGCCCCGCACGAAGGCGATCATGGTGGCGCGGAGCTGCTGTGGCGGGGTGTCTTCGGGCAACACCTCCAGGTTCTCGGCCCGGTCAGGCCACTCCCATCCCTGGCCGACGGCAGGGACGGCGAGTAGCAGAAACAGCGCGAGCAGGCTCGTAGAGCGGAACGTAGCGGGTCGATCCATCGCGTCCTCCCAGATTGGTGGATGGCGGTGCGGCACGCGGGCGCCTCTCCCGAATATACGACGCTCCTTCTCCGTGCTCGCCCGGTGTGCCGGTACGTGTATCCCCACCGGGATGCGTTACGCGCACGCCGGCCACCCCCCTACGGCCGCGCCGCGATGCGCTGGAGGCGGGGCCACAGGTCCTCCTGCCAGTACGGCGAGCGCAGCGCCTCGACAAGCGTCATCCCGTAGCGGCCGGTCCCGGCTTCGAGCTTCAACAGCAGCCGCTCCGGCCCCGTGCCGCGCCAGTACGTCTCTGCTCCGTCGGTCTCCTCTCCGATGAGCGAGCGGACCGGCCGCTCGTAGGAAACCACGATGCGCTCGGCCTCGGCGTCGCCGCCGGGCAGCGCGAGCGTCTCTGCCCCGTCGAGGCGGGCCGTGGCGCCGGTGTACCGCCCCGCCTCCTCGACGATCACGAACCGATGCTCCGGCGCCTCCGAGAAGTCGAGCCCGCGGACGAGCAGGGGCAGCAGGTGGACGGGATAGGCCCCGGCGCGGCCCTCGAACGTGGCGGCCTCGTTGCCGTAGTCGTCGCTGCGCATCAGCCACGCGACGGCCCCGCCCGGCTGGAAGGCCAGCTCGCGGTACAGGTTCGAGCACCAGTCGAAGCTGGTGAACGAGGCCTTCAGCGGCGCGAGGTCTGCCTGGGCGGCGTTGACCACGTAGTTGCGCTTGTACTGGTAAGATCCGCTCTCGAACTCGTAGAAGAGCGCATACTTGAAGGCCGGCACCCCGGCCGCCGCGCCGGTAGCCTTCGCCATCGCCGAGCGGTCGAAGTCGTGCTTGACGAGGTAGGTGCCCGCCACGAATCGCTGGGCGGCGGCCTCGCCGTACTGGTTGCGGGAGCGCTCGACCGCGTAGAAGGCGACCTCCGCCTGCCCGTCGTCCCACACGGCATTGGTGAGGTAGGCGGCGTCGGTGATGGGGTCGGCGTCGGGTGCGGCAGGCGGCGGCGTGCCGGCGGCGCATCCGGCGAGCAAGAATGCGGCGGGCAGGGCGAGGCGCAGGGCGTGGAGCAGCATGAGATCTCGGGCAGGTGGACGGCTACCGGCTTCTACGGCCCGGCGCCGCACTACGATTCCCCGCGCGCCGTCCCCATGCCACACTTTTTTCGGGAGGGATGAGCCGGCCAGCCCCGGTTCGCTGTGTACACGGGTGAGAGGGAGCACCAAGAACCACCCCTTTCAGGACGCACACCTCCTATAGACGACCCTCCGTGGGTCCATGCGCCATGACTCCCCGAACCGCCTCCCGCGCCGTGCCGGCCCTGGCCCTCCTGCTGGTCCTGGCCGCCGCACCGGCCGCCGCACAGCCCGCACCGCCCGACGACGCGACCGTGCTGGCCGACCTCGAACGCAGCCTCAGCGACCCCGGCTACCGCGCCACGCTCACGACCGAGCAGTGGCACGCCTACGGTGAATCCCTCGAAGA
>JAWWAN010000570.1:0-2697 GCA_033721675.1 Rhodothermales bacterium
AGGATGAGGTAGCGGCGTTTCTGGTAGGTGATCTCCAGCGCCTCCTTCTTGAGGAAGTACGCCACGTCGCCCGGGTGGGCCTGGAGCGGCAGGTAGCGCACGGCCGCGCGCGGCTCGGTCCACGGCTCGCCCTCGGAATATTCCGGGTTCGGCATCACGTAGCCCGGCCCGACGCGCACCACGCGCCCGCTCCCGATCTGCTCGCGCGCCGCCACCGAGGCGGGCAGGATCAGCCCGGCATCCGTCTTCTGCTCGCCCTCGTCCGGCGCGACGAGCACGCGATCCCCGACGATGAGGAGTTCAGGCATGGGGCGGCGGCTCGGGGGCGGGGGTGAAGACGGCGGGCGCCGTGCTGCGGCTCAGGTCCCACCACAGGAAGGCGGCGGCGAGGGCGGCCAGCACGAGGCAGCCCAGGCCGGCGGCGGTGCGGCCGAAGAGCAGGTAGCCGGAGCCGAAGAGGGTGGCGTAGACGAGCACCACGCCGGCGGCCCACTGCAGCGCCAGCCGCCCGAGGCCGGTATCCGGCACCACGTGGGGCAGGCGGGCTTGCACCGGCTTCCAGCCCGGCCCGCCGGGCCGCACCGTCCGGTAGAATGCGTCGAGGCGGGCGGCGTCGGTGGGGCGGGTGAGGAAGGTGGCGGCCACCCAGAGGACGGTGGTGATGAGCACGACCGCGAAGAGGTTGGTGGGGAACGGCGCGTCCAGCCCGGGGATCGGCACGCCGGCCAGCACCAGCGCCACCATCACGATGGGCGCGAGCGTGGCCGTCAGCTCGCTCCAGGCGTTGAGGCGCCACCAGTACCAGCGCAGGATGAGCACCAGCCCGAGGCCGGCCGACGCCGTCAGGATCAGGCCCCACGCGCCGGAGATGGACTCCAGCCGGGCCGTCACGAAGAGGCTCAGCAGCGCCACCAGGAACGTGAAGAGCCGCGAGACGGCCACGTAGTACCGCTCGTCGCCGTCCGTCTTGACGAAGCGCCGCCAGAGGTCGTTGACGAGGTACGAGACGCCCCAGTTGAGCTGGGTCGAGATCGTGCTCATGAAGGCGGCCAGGAAGGCGGCCACGAGCAGGCCCAGCAGGCCGGACGGCAGCACGTCCCGCATGGCGAGGACGAAGCCCTCGCGGGCGTCCGTGAGGTCCGGGTAGAGCACGAGCGAGGCGAGCGCCACCAGGATCCAGGGCCATGGCCGGAGGCAGTAGTGGGCGATCGTGAACCAGAGCGTGGCGAAGAGCGCGTTCTTCTCGTCTTTGGCGCTCATCATGCGCTGTGCCACGTAGCCCCCGCCGCCCGGCTCGGCGCCCGGGTACCAGCTGGACCACCACTGCACGCCGATGTAGGCGATGAAGGCGGGCACCGTCAGCGCCAGCACGGCCGCGCCCTCGGCGGCCTCGCCCAGCGTGGGCAGCATCCGGAACGTGCTCTCGGGGAGTTGCGCCTGGAGCCCCGCGATGCCCCCCACCTCGGGCACGTCCAGCACGTAGACGGCCAGCAGCACGGAGCCCGTGATGGCGATGACGAACTGGAAGGCGTCCGTCACGGTGATGCCCCACAGCCCCGAGAGGAGGGAGTAGACGGCCACCACCAGGACGAGCCCGCTCACCAGCACGAGGGCCGCGCTGAACTCGAACCCGACGACCGAGAACGACGCCTGCCCGAAGATCGTCAGGCCGGGGAAGAGCACCTCGATGACGGTCTCCATCGCCAGGCTCACCCAGCCGATGATGATGCAGTTCATGAGCAGCCCGAAGTAGACCGCCTTGATCCCGCGCAGCCACGCCGCCGCCCGCCCGGCATACCGCATCTCCACGAACTCGACGTCCGTCAGGATTCCGCTGCGGCGCCAGAGGCGGGCGAAGAAGAAGACCGTGAGCATGGCGCCGAAGGCCATGTTCCACCACAGCCAGTTGCCCGCGATGCCGTTCTGCGCCACGAGCTCGGTAACGGCGAGGGGGGTATCGGCGGCGAACGTCGTGGCCACCATGCTCGTGCCGGCCAGCCACCACGGCATGTGGCGGCCCGAGAGGAAAAACTCGGACGTGTTCTTGCCCGCGCGCCGGTAGTAGTAGATGGCGATGCCGAACGAGAACACGAAGTAGGCGGCGATGAGCAGCCAGTCGAGCAGGGAGAGCGCCATCGGCAGAGGGGTCGGGCGGAAGGAGGCGGCTGCGGGAAGCTACTAACGCCGCCCCAGAAAACCCACTACGGCGCCGGAGGGCAGTCCGGAAGAACCGCACAAAAAAACACAGCCGCCTCGGGGGCGGCTGTGCAGACGGAAGCGCGGCGAGAGCGGAGGGCCGGCCGCGCGGGGGGATGATGCCAGACCTACAGCAGCTGGAAGACGACGAAGAGGAGGGCGCTCACGATGCCGGCTCCCAGCGTCATCACCCGGATCATCTGGTCGATTCGGTGACGCATGGGAAGGTGGGGTTAGGGTGGGCGTTACAAGCGGTTCACAACATACAAAAAATCGGCCCAGATGCAAGGGCCAAGGCCGATTTTCTAGTTAGTAGCATCGGCTGCTCTCGGGCGAAGATAAGCCGCCCCGCGAAATTCGGCACGGCGGTGTGGCGGGGGGTAGCCGGAGCGCAGAGGTGGGCTGCGTTTCTTCTCGGGAGTGCCTACCTTCCCCACGAAAACCCTGCGCGGCGGTCCGCCACGCGGAGGAAAGCCATCATAGACAGACAGGCCGTGGGAG
>JAWWAN010000571.1:0-2694 GCA_033721675.1 Rhodothermales bacterium
GCACAGGCCGAAGAGGGCGAGGGGGTAGGCCACCAGCTCCATCGCCGAGAACTGGAGGTAGGCGGCGTCTACGGCGTAGACGTACGCCAGCCCGGCGAGGTAGAAGGCGAAGAACACGGTCGCCCCCGCCAGATGTCCGCGATACCCGGCCATGACTACGGTCGAACGAGAGGAGGGAAAGAGGAACGGGTCGAGGGGTGCGCGGAGGCCTCCGCGCGCCGGCTATCCGGCGCGCTCCGGACGCTCGGTGAGGTAGCGCACGGCCAGATGGTAGCCGGCGCCGCCCAGCCCCGTGATGACGCCTGCGCAGACGGCCGAGAGCACGAGCCGCTGCCGGAAGTCCTCGCGCGCGTACACGTTCGAGATATGGACTTCCACGACGGGCGGCGCCACGGCCGCGATCGCGTCGCGCAGGGCGAGGGAGGTGTGGGCGTAGGCGCCGGGGTTGAAGACCACGCCGTCCGTGCCGTCGCGGTGGGCCGCGTGGAGGCGGTCTACGAGGGCGCCCTCGTGGTTGCTCTGGAAGAAGGTGAACGCCGCCTCGGGGAAGGCGGCGCGGAGATCTTCTTCCAGCGCTTCCAGCGTGCCGCGTCCGTAGACCGCCGGCTCGCGCTCGCCGAGGAGGTTCAGGTTCGGCCCGTTGAGAATCAGCAGCTTCATCCGGTCGGGGTCGGCAGGTCGAGGGGCAGGCGGGCGCGGGGGCGGCCGGCGCCGCCCGTAAAGATAGCGATGCGCCGCATGGAGCGCCCAGGCCGGCGCCGCTCACCCGCCCACGGTGAAGGCCAGCCCGTCGTAGGCGAGGTTGATGCCGGGGGGGAGGGCGGCGTCGTCCTCGGCGTGGAGGACGTTGTGGGTCATGTGGATGAAGTAGGTCTGCCGCGCCCCGATGCGCTGCGCCTCGGCGACGGCCTCGTCCAGCGAGAGGTGCGTCGGGTGGGGCGCGTGGCGGAGCGCGTCGAGCACGAGCACGTCGAGGTCGCCGAGGAGGGCATAGCTGGCCTCCGGGATGCGGTTCGTGTCGGTCAGGTAGGCGAAGCGGCCCAGCCGGTAGCCGTACATCGGGAGGTCGCCGTGGAAGACCTCGACGGGGACGACCCGGGCGGGGGGGGCGGCGTCTCCATAGCGGCTCGCCACGGTGAACGCCTCCTCGACGGCGTGCAGCGCCAGGCGGGGCACGCCGGGGTACGAGCCGTCCTCGAAGATGTAGCGGAAGCGGTCGCGTAGCACGCGGGCCGTGTTGGGCCGGGCGTAGCACGGGATGGGCGCCTTGTTGCCGAAGAAGAAGGGCCGGAGGTCGTCCAGGCCCGCCACGTGGTCGAAGTGGTGATGGGTGAAGAGCACGGCGTCGACGCGCGGGATGCCGGCGCGCAGGGCCTGCTGCCGGAAGTCGGGCCCGGTGTCGATGACGAGGTGGAGGGCCGGCCCGCCGCCGGGGGCCTCGACGGCCACGTGGCAGGCGCAGCGCATCCGGCGGTCGCGGGCGTCGGAGGAGCAGCACGTGCGGCAGCGGCAGCCGATGACGGGCACGCCCGTCGAGGTGCCCGTCCCCAGCAACGTCACGCGCAGGCGCGGTGCAGACGGCGGGATGGCGGGGCGGGGCGGCGTCACTCCGTCTCGTCGGGTTCGAGGAGGGTGTCGCGCAGGCTCTCGGCGTGGCGCGCCCAGGCCGCCTCCATCGCCTCGCGGACCGCCGGGCGCAGGTAGACCGTCTCGATGGGCAGCCCGTGCAGGCTCTCGGCGAGCACGGCCAGGTGCACCTCGGGCGGGTGGTTCTTGTTGAGCATCACCATCTCCCGCCCGTCGAGCACGCACCGCCCGCCCCGGAAGTTGCCTTTCTCCCACCGCACCTCCAGCCCGAGCTGCCGCGCAGCGTCTTCGAGCGCCCTGACGACGTGACCGGTCTTCATGCGGGAAAAACAGGAGAGTGGAGAGCAGGAACGGGGAACGCCAGCCTCTCTACGACCGACGCCGCCATGGGTTCTTGGGGCAGAGGACGGACGATCTGAGAGGGCAGATTGACCCTTGAGGAGGGGAGAGGGGGGCGGCGCGGCCGGCGGCGACCTCCGGCTGCCTTCAACAATCGCCGATCATCACTCTGCACGCATCGTCGGCCCTGTTCAATTCCCCGCCTCAGAAGTTGATGCCGGCCCGGAGCAGGTGCTGGGTGCCCCGGTAGTCGAAGAGGTCGTCCGTCAGCTCGGGGAAGAGGTTGGAGGCGTTGACGTTCCAGACCTGAACGCGGACGGCATAGCCCAGCGTGAGGCCGGCGCGGCCGAACAGGCGGGCGAGGTGGAGCTGGACGTCGGCCCCGGCGAGGCGGGCGTGGCCGAGGGCGTCGGTGAGCGAGCTGGTGGCGAGGCCCAGGCCTGGATGGGCCCGCGCCTCGGCCTGCACGCGGCGGCCGGTGTGGGCGAGGCCGACGCCCGCGCCCAGCCCCAGCGTGGTCACGTTGAACCCCTCCGTGATCACCTCGTCGTCGCTGGTCGGGGCCACGCTGCGGTAGTTGCTGAAGAGCAGCACCGGGACGAAGAAGTGGGTCTGCCCGGCCGTGCCGCCGCCGAGGGGGCGGTTGAGGAGGCGCCCCCAGGTGTCCAGCGAGAGGTCGATCAGGCGCAGGTCCTCGGCGTCCGCGCTGCCGTCCTGCCGGCCATAGGCGGCCGCGATGAAGACGTTGGGGCGGCTGTAGGCGAGCGC
>JAWWAN010000572.1:0-2678 GCA_033721675.1 Rhodothermales bacterium
CCGCCAGCTCCGCAGCGGCGAGCGCGGCCCCGCCTACGACCGCGACCGCGCCGCCTTCGCGCACCTGTTCGATCTCTTCGAGCTGGACATCCTGCGCAACCTCGGCGAGACGCGCACGAACGCGGACGACTCGATGCGGGAGGCCGCGGATGCCGCCCGCCGCCACAACGACACCCTGCCGAATGCCGACTTCTACATCCACGAGGCGTCGCCCGTGGCGAAGGGGCTGGGCAAGAACGTCGTCGTGGAGCACATCGAGCAGTTCCCCGGCGAGCGGCTCGTCGAGATGGGCGACCCCAGCGGCGGCGACGGCAAGGCCGACGCGGCCGTGCCACCCGCGCCGGCGCCCGCGAAGAAGCAGGCCAAGTAGGGATTTGGCGCGCCGAACGTGCGCTGCCAATCTCGATCGCTGCAACAGGAAAGCGCGGCGTCCCGAGTGGGGCGCCGCGCTTTCTTACTTGGTAGCCGCGTCAGCTCAACTCGGCTCTGATCCCGGTTCTGACCACCTACGACGCCCCCCCCTGTCATCCCGAGCGAAGGCCCAGAGGGCCGCAGCCGAGGGATCTCGCCGGTCAGGGTTGGCGCCCTTTCTCCTCTTGGTTGGCGCCCTTTCTCCTCTTGGTTGGCGCCCCTTCTAGATGGTGAGATCCCTCGGCTGCGCTCGGGATGACAGGGGGGAGGGGGAGGCGCTGCCGGAGGCGCAGCACCGCCAGAACCGAAAGCGATGATTACGAACCGAGGCGCCGGGCCGCCGCCTCCACCGCGCTCCAGACGCGGAGGGCGTTCTCGCCGAGGATCTTCTGGAGGTCCTCCTCCGAGTAGCCGCGCTGCAGCAGCTCGGCCACGAGGTTGGGATACGTGGACGCGTCTTGCAGGCCCGCCGGCAGGAACGTCACGCCGTCGTAGTCGGACCCGATGCCGACGTGGTCGACGCCGGCGAGCTCGACGACGTGGTCGATGTGGTCCGCGACGTCCGTCACGGATCCGAAGGGGTTGCTGCGCCGCTGCTCGTGCATGAAGGCGGCGTGCTCCGGGGTGCCTTCTACCAGGCCGCGCGCCTCGATCTCGTCGTCGATGCGCTGGCGGGCGGGCCGGCTCTCGTCCTGGAACCGCGTGTTGAGGAACGACGAGCCGAAGTTGATCATGATGACGCCGTCGCGCTCGGCGAGGGCGCGGATCAGGTCGTCGCTCATGTTGCGCTCCCAGTCCGGCGTGAAGCGGCGGGCGGACGAGTGCGAGGCGAAGACGGGCGCCTGCGAGCGGCGCAGCACCTGGAAGGCCGCGCTATCCGAGAGGTGCGAGATATCGACGATGAGGCCCAGCCGGTTCATCTCATCGACGACCTCCAGGCCGAAGTCGCTCAGGCCCTGGTGGGTGCGCGTGGTGTCGTAGGAGGAGTCGCTGAGCTGGTTGTCGCGGCCGTGCGTGAGCGTGACGTAGCGGATGCCGCGGTCGTAGAAATGCCGCAGGTTGGCGAGGTCATCGCCGATGGGGGCGCCGTTCTCCATGCCCAGCGGGAGGGAGATGATACCCTGCTCGTGGTTCCGCCGCACGTCGTCCACGCTCGTGGCGATGGCGTACCGGTCCGGCGCGCGCGTGGCGAAGCCCTCCACCATGTCGATGAGCGAGTCGGCGAAGGCGTAGCCGGTGTCCGGCGTGTCCTGGTAGCGGGCGGGGATGTAGATGGACATGAACGGCGCGTCGAGGCCGCCGGCCTTGGCCCGCTCGTAGTCGAAGTCGCCGAAGTCGGTGGGTCCGGTGATGTCTTCCTCGAACTCGGTCATCCGGTAGGGCACGTCGATGTGGCCGTCGACGAGGATGAAGCGCTGCGTGAGGGCGCGGGCGCGTTCGAGGAGGGAGTCCGGGTACGAGGGGGCTACGTAGGAGGGGGCCGCGTCGGCAGCGGCGGCCGGGGGGTCGTCGCCGGGGGTTTCGCAGGCGCTCATGCTGAACAGAAGCAGGGCAGTGGGAAGGAGGAGGCGTCTCATGCTCGGGGATCGGAAGGAGAAGGAGGGGAGGGTCCGTGAAGGGGGTGCCCGGAGGCGCCCCGGCCCAAGGTAGCGATGCCGCCGCAAAGATGCGGACCGGTCAGCGTGATGCCGGGCGTCGCGCGGCGAGGTCTCGGCGGAGACGGTGCAGGTAGGCCGGCGTCTCGCGGAGGCGGCTGCCATACCACGAAAACGGCTCCCCGTCGACGAGCCGCACGCGGGTGGACGCCGGGAGCCCGGTGCGGAGGGCGGCGGCGTGGGCCCGGGTGAAGGGGTACGGCTCGCTGGAGAGCAGCACGACGTCCGGGCGGGCGGCGGCGAGGTCGGCCTCGGTGATCTCGGGATAGCGCGTCCGGTCCCCGAAGACGTTGACGAGGCCGGCGCGGGCCAGCACGGCGTGGATGAAGGTGTCGCGGCCGACGGTCATCAGCGGATCGCGCCAGATCAGATACGCGGCCCGCAGCGGGGGGTACGCGGGCAGGGCCGCGAAGGCCGCCTCAATCTCGCCCGCCAGCACTTCGGCCTTCTCAGTCCGCCCTGTGAGCCGGCCCACGGCGCGGATCATGGCGAGCGCACCCGGCAGGTCTCGCACCTCCGTCACGTAGACCGGAGCGACGGCGTCGAGGGCGTCGACCATCGCGCGCGTGTTCTCCTCCCGGTTGGCGAGGATGAGGTCGGGCCGCAGCGCGG
>JAWWAN010000573.1:0-2675 GCA_033721675.1 Rhodothermales bacterium
CCGGAAGGAGCGCAACCGCGCGGCGGCGCGGGCCGTCGCGGCGGAGGCCCGGCGGCGCGGGGTGCCGCTCGTCGTCGGCATCACGCCCTATCTGGGCGAGGGCGGCGGCCTCGCCCCGCTCGACCCCGAGGCCGGCGCGCTGCTGGCCGCGCTGGCGGATTCGGGCGCCGTCGTCTTCGACGTGGCGGCGGCGCTCGGTGCTGCCCCCGAGCCGCCCCCGGCGCTCTACCAGGACCACGTCCATTTCACCGAGGCCGGGCACCGGGCCGTCGGTGATGCGTTGGGACGCCTGCTGCTACGCCATCTGTACGATCCCCCTTATTCGCGCCCCGAACGATGAACATCCTCGGCATCTCGTGCTGGTACCATGATTCGGCGGCCTGCCTCCTCCGCGACGGCCGCATCGTGGCGGCGGCGCAGGAGGAGCGCTTCACGCGCCAGAAGCACGACCCCAACTTCCCCACGCACGCCATCGCGTACTGCCTCGAAGAAGGTGGAATCACGGGAGAGGATCTCGACCTCGTCGCCTTCTACGACAAGCCCTTCCTCAAATTCGAGCGCCTGCTGGAGACCTACCTCGCCTACGCGCCCAAGGGGTTGCCTTCCTTTATCAAGGCGATGCCGCTGTGGCTCAAGCAGAAACTCTGGATCCCCGACCTCATCGCCCGGGAGCTGGACTTCGACGGGACGCTCCTCTTTCCGGAGCACCACGAGAGCCACGCCGCCAGCGCCTTCTTCCCGTCGCCCTTCGAGCGGGCGGCCTTCATCACCACCGACGGCGTCGGGGAGTGGGCCACGACGAGCTATGGCATCGGCGAGGGCAACCGCCTCCGCCTCCACGCCGAGATCCACTTCCCCCACTCGCTCGGGTTGCTCTACAGCGCCTTCACCTACTTCTGCGGCTTCAAGGTCAACTCGGGCGAGTACAAGCTGATGGGGCTGGCCCCGTACGGCGAGCCGCGCTTCGAGGACGTGATCCGCCGCGAGCTGATCGACCTGAAGGATGACGGCTCGTTCCGGCTCAACATGGACTACTTCCCCTACCCACACGCCCTGCGGATGACGGGAAGCCGCTTCGCCGCGCTGTTCGACGGGCCGGAGCGCGCGCCGGAGAGCCCGCTGACGCAGCGCGAGATGGACCTGGCGCGCTCGGTGCAGGCCGTCACCGAAGAAGCCATCCTGCGCATGGGGCGGCACGTCCATGCCGAGACGGGGGAGCCGAACCTGTGCCTGGCCGGCGGCGTGGCGCTCAACTGCGTCGCCAACGGGCGGCTGCTGCGCGAAGGGCCGTTCGAGCACGTCTGGATCCAGCCGGCGGCCGGCGATGCCGGGGGCGCGCTGGGCGCGGCGCTCATGGGGTGGCACGTCCACCAGAACCAGCCCCGCACGCCCGAGACGCCGGACGCGATGCACGGCGCCTACCTCGGGCCGTCCTTCCCCCGAGAGGAGATCGCCCGGTTTCTGGCCGAGGAAGACCTCCCGTTCGAGGAAGTCGGCTTCGAGGCGCTGCCCGAGCGCGTGGCGGGGCTGCTGGCCGAGGGTAAGGTCGTCGGGTGGTTTCAGGGGCGGATGGAGTTCGGGCCGCGGGCGCTCGGGGCGCGCTCCATCCTGGCCGACCCGCGCGGGCGCGAGGTGCAGCGCCTGGTCAACCTCAAGATCAAGTTCCGCGAGAGCTTCCGGCCGTTCGCGCCGAGCGTGCTGGCCGAGCGCTGCGCCGACTACTTCGGGCTGGACGCGGAGAGCCCCTACATGCTGCTCGTGGCCGGCGTCAACGATGCCGAGATCGAAGGCGAGGGGCTGGAACGGCTCCAGCACGTGCGCTCCCGCATTCCGGCGGTGACGCACGTGGACGGCTCGGCACGGGTCCAGACCGTGGACGAGACGCGCAACCCGCTCTACTGGCGCCTGCTGCGGGCCTTCGAGGCGCAGACGGGATGCCCGGTGCTGGTCAACACGAGCTTCAACGTGCGGGGTGAACCCATCGTCTGCACACCGGCCGACGCGTACCAGTGCTTCCGGCGCACGCACATGGACGTGCTGGTCCTCGGCCCCTTCGTGCTCACGAAGAGCATGTTTCCGGATGCCGAGGAGTCGATCCTCAGCGCCGAAGAGATTGCTGCCGAGTATGGCTTGGATTGAGGGGAGGGGACAGAGACTGGGCACAGGGGATGCTGGGGCGCTCGCGGCAGAAACCCCTGTGGCCAGTGGCCATTCCCCCCCTCTCACCATTCCACCACGAGGCCGGCGCCGGCGTCGAAGCCCGTGACGTCGCCGGCGGTGTAGACGAAGCGCGCCTGCACGCGGACGGTCGGGGAGAGGCCGACCGTAGGGAGGAGGCCGGCGTCGAAGGCGTTGCGGCCCGCGAAGATCTCGGTGGCGCCGTAGAGCCGGGCGCGGGCGAGGAGGCCCAGCGTGACCGCCGGCGTCAGGCGGGGGCGGTACGAGGCCATCAGGAGGGTCTGCGTGGGGATCGTCCGCAGCTCCTCGTCTTCGGCGGCGAAGGTGGCGGGCAGGGTGCTGCGGGCGGGGCTGCGGAGGCGCGCCGCGAGGCGCAGCTCGTTCTGGCCGAGGTACTGGAGGTACTGCACCGTGCCGGAGAGCCGCCCGCCCGCCGTGAAGACCTCCGCCCCGTCGACTTCGTCGGCCGTGTAGTGGGTGTAGGTGATCTCGGCGGA
>JAWWAN010000574.1:0-2672 GCA_033721675.1 Rhodothermales bacterium
GCCGCTTGCCGCTGCCCACCTCGACGGCCGTCACCACGACGTCCAGCGTGGCGAGGGCGCGTTTGATCTTGAGCCAGTCTCGTCCGCGCCGGCCGGGCCGGTACGTGGAGGCGGGCGCCTTGACCATCAGGCCCTCGTTGCCGCGCGCCCGCGCCGCCTCGAAGGCGGCGTCCAGCCCGTCCGTGTCGTCCATCGTCTGCGCGTCCGAGACCCGCACATGTGGGCTCGCCGGGAGGCGTTCCAGGGGGGTGCGCCGGGTGGTGTAGGGGGCGTCCAGCAGCACGGCGCCGTCGGCGAAGAGGACGTCGAAGGCGACGAACGCGACGGGCACCTCCTCCAGCAGCGCAGCGGGCACGCGCTTGCGCCCGAGGCGCCGCTGGAGCGCCTGAAAGGGCCGGATCCCTTCGTCACCCACGGGCACGATCTCGCCGTCGAGCACCAGCCCGGACGGCGCGTGGCGCCCGGCCTCGGCGAGGGGCGCGACGAGGTCGGGGAAGCTGGGCGTGATGGCGTCGAGCGTGCGGGAGAAGAGGGCCACGCGCGTGCCGCCGTGGACGACGCCGTGGCGGTCAGGGTCTCCGTCGTCCGGCCCGACGTGCGCCTGGGCGCGGATGCCGTCGAACTTGTCCTCGACGACGAACCGCCCGGGCATCTGCCGGGCCACCTCCGCGTCGTCCTCGGCGGCCGTCGCCAGCATGAACTGGATCGGGTGGAAGAGCCGCATCCGGGCCTCGCCCAGCCGGCCGTGCCGCGCGAGGAGGGCGGCTTCGCCGAGGTCGCCGGTGAGCATGTTGACGCGGCGGACGCGGTTCAGCGGCACGGCTGCCATCTGCGCGAGGGCCGCCTCCACGCCACCCTCCTTGAAGCCGATCCGGAGGTCTCCCGCGAGGAGCTTGACGGCATACTTCGCCTCGACGGCACCCAGGCCGCCGAGCATCGCGGCCAGCCGCTCGGTTCGCTGCTTGGTGCCGCGCACCGTGGCGAGGTCAGCCAGCCAGCCCTCGAAGGCGGCGAGCGTCAGGGGCGAGGCGTCCGTGCCGGCGAGGGCCTCGGCGGCGACGTCGCCGGGGTCGCCGAGGGCGACGAGCCGGGCCTGCAGCGCCTCGCGCTCCGCCCCGGCGGCCGCCGCGAGAGCCGTGAGCAGGGCGGCGTGGCCGATGCGCACCGTCCGCTGGTCGTAGAGGGGGAAGAGGCGTCCGGCGAGGTAGCGCGCCGCGCGACGCAGGTCGTCGTCGGCGAGCGGGGCGAGGTAGTCCACGGCCCGGTCGGTCTTCTCGGTCCGCTTCGAGGTCGCGGCGATGGCCTCGGCGGCCTGCGCGAAGGCGTGGAAACGGGCGTCAGGCATGGGCGGGGCGGGGCTTGGGCGGCTTCACCTCGACCGACGTCCCCTGGCAGGTGGGGCAGAAATAGATGATGCGGCGCTTCTCTTCGTCCCCGATCCGGCGGGTGACCTGGTTGAGCTGGCGCACTACGTCGCCGCAGCGCAGGCAGGGCAGGTTCGTCCGGCGGAAGACGTAGTGCCGCGTGCCGTAGTCGCGGCCGGGCTGGTAGACGAGGGCGGGGTCTTCGGCGAGGCGCTGCTGGATGGCGGCCGGCACGGTCCGCCGGTGGCGGTAGGCGCGCGCGGCGAGCATGGGGATGGCGTGCGCGAGGGCGTCGAGCTCGGCCGGCGTGAGGGCCTCGCCACGCCGCCACGGGTCGATGCGGGTCTCGTACAGAACCTCGGCGCGCAGGTAGTTGCCGATGCCGGCGCACACGGTCTGGTCTAGCAGCGCCGCGCCGATCGTGCGGGTGCGCTGCTCCGGCGCGAGGAGGCGCGCCCGGAAGGCGTCCGCGTCGAAGACGCCGTCGTAGGGCAGGATGTCCGGGCCGAGCGCGGCCAGCCGGTCGTCGTCGGCGTACGGGTCGCCGCGCCCGACGGCGAAGACCGGTGCCGAGAGCAGGACCGCGACGGCGTCCTCGACGGCCACGCGGGCGCGCTCGCGGCGGTCGCGCGTGGCGGCGAGGGGGTCGCCGGGCGGCACGACGGCCCACCGCCCCCACATCATGAAGTGGCTGTGGAAGTAGAGCGCGCCCTCGACGTAGCCGACCAGGTGCTTACCGTGCGCCACCACCCGCTCGACGCGCCGCCCGGGGAAGGCGTCCGGGTGCTCCGCGAGCCAGGCTTTCGCCGCCTTCGTGCGTGCGGCGAGCGCAGCGATGGGTTTGCCAGCGAGGGCGGCGTGGAGCTGGTCGGCGCTGCGGCGAACTTCGGGTCCTTCCGGCATGCGTAACGTCGGGTGGGCATCGGTACGGGTACCGGCCCTACCGGGTGCCGCCGCCCCGGTGCCGCGCCGCGACGGGGTCGTTACACGGGCGGGTGGGGCGTTACGAAGTTCGCTCAACCGTCAGCGAGGCGGCGTCGCGGTGCCGCCCGCCCTCATCCAGCCCATGGCACGCTCCTGCGCCGGCGGGAAAAAGCGCGGGCGATGGCACCGCAGGGGCTTCTCTGTCATCGGCCAGCTGTGCCTGCCGGCAGAGCCTACGGCGCCGGTACGAGCACCTCCGTGCCGTACTTCCGTCCGATCCGTAGGATGCGCTCTACGTCCGGCGGAGCGGTGGGAGGGGGCGGCAGCGAGCGCGTCAGAGCCGGCTCGCCGATCTCTCCGAGCAGCCGCTCGTGCAGCCCACCC
>JAWWAN010000575.1:0-2670 GCA_033721675.1 Rhodothermales bacterium
AAGCCGGTGGCGGTGGTCTCCTGGCCGGTCTCCAGATCGAGCACGAAGACATTCGCCGTCCGGCCCTCGGCGGCGATGAAGGCAAGGCGGCGGCCGTCCGGCGCGAAGGCGGGCGCCCAGGCGCGGCGGCTGTGCGTGAGCCGCCGCAGCCCCCCGCCGTCCGCATCGACGATGAACAGGTCGTTCAGGAGCGAGCCGTAGCGCCCGCGCGCCGTCCGCGCGAAGACCAGCCGGCGGCCCTCCGGGCTCCACGCGACGGGCGCCTTGATCGCGCCCTCGGCCACGACCTCGGCGTCCTCCCCCCGGCGCACGTAGAGCCGGCGCACCGGGCGGTTCAGCGAGGTCAGCGAGAGCACAGCGAAGCGGGCCGTATCGGCCGGGCTGGGCTGGACGTCGTAGAGGTACTGGCCCGGCAGCGCCATCGGCGCCACGCCAAGCGAGTCCGCCGGTTCGAGATCGGCCGCCAGCGTGTTGTAGTAGATGTTGACGTGGCGGCGCCAGTCGTCGTAGAAGGCCCGGTACGCATCGCCCGTGACGTCCTCGAAGGCCTCCTCGAAGTCGTGCACCTCGGCCAGCCCGAAGAGGACGGGCGAGCGGTGGGCGAGCAGGCGCGTGAGGGTCGAGTCGCCGTAGCGGTCGGCGAAGAACCGCACTTGGGCGTTGCCGACGGCATAGAGCAGGCGCCCGTTCCAGATCGAGCGGCCGTCGTCGTAGGAGAGCGCGTCGTCGAGGACGGCGGTGCGGAGCCAGCGGTCGCCGCGCTGGGCGTCCCACGCCTCGGTCTGGTACTGGGCCAGGCCCTCCGTCCAGAAGCGCGGCAGGGGATCGCCGAGGACGAAGTTCAGCCAGCGCGGGCGCGTCTGGACGGCGCGGTAGTGGACGATGTGGGCCAGCTCGTGGGCGATGACCTTGCGCAGCCACTTCTCGCGGCCGGTCCAGACCGTAGCCCATTCGTTGACGTGGACCCAGATGTTGGTGTACCCTGCGCCGAGGGGCACCGCGAAGCCGTTCGCGATCTCGTCCTCGTCCGAAAGATAGATGCGGATCTTCTCGTCGAAGGCGACGCCGAGGTTTGCGGTGAGGGCGGCATAGCTGGCCTCGGCGATGGCGGCGGCCTCGGCCTCGATGCCGGCGAGGCGCTGCGGGTACATGATCCGGAAGTGCGGCGTCTCGGCCACCTGCCAGCGCAGCTCCGGGTGGTTGCGCCCGTTGGTGGCGTTGAAGCCCTGCGCGGCCGCGGCCACAGGCAGCAGCCCCAGGATCATCCAGAACGGTAGCAGGCGGTACGGCACGGTGTCTCGGCGATAGGCGCGAAGGGCGCTCCGAGATTACGCGCTGCCGAAGCCAATTACAAAGCCTTCGGGATGCCCCTCACCCGCCGAAGAGCGCACGCAGCCGCGCCGCGCCCAGCCCGTCGTCCTCTACCTCGCCGACCTGCACGTAGCGGCCCTCGAAGAAGAACGTGACGGCGTCGCCGAGCCGGGCGAAGGGCAGCGCCTCGGGATGGAGCCGGAGGAAGGCGAAGTAGGCGTCTGAGGCGAAGCGCAGGCGCACGGGCGTGTGCTGGGCATCATCAAACTCTACGTCCACCCAGGCACCGTCAGGCTGTTGCCGGAGCGTGCGGCCCGCCACGTGCGCGATGCCCGCCGGGGGCGGCGGCGCGGCGGCCTCGGCCTCCTGCATCTGCCGGATCTGCTTGCTCACGGCCACGGCCCCCCGCCCGGAGGTCTGGGTGAGCGCCTCGGCAGCGGGCGCGGCCTGGTCGAGCATACGGCCCTCTTCGCGCGCCCGGACCTGCTGCGGCGCGTTCGCCAGCGCGTCGTCTTCGAGCACGAGGTACGAGGTGTACGGGGTCACGAGGCCGAACTCTTTGGCGAGCGCCACGACCTCGTCCTTCAACTCGTCGCTCTCGCCGTGCAGGCGGATGGCTTCGAGGAGCTGCCCCACGCGGCGGGTGGCCCACAGCCGCGCCACGTAGTCGCGCTCGCGCTCGCGGGCGGGCCAATCGAAGCGGTAGCGGCGCGCCGTAGGTTCGCCCTCTACGGTGCCGCGCAGCGTGACGGTGGCCGCGCCGGGCCGCCCGTAGCGGCCGGCCACCACGAGCTGCTGCCCCCGGTAGAGGTCCGGTAGCGCCCCCGGCACGACGGCCACGGCCTCGGCCCCGCCGAAGTCGAGCGCGAGGCCGGTCATGACGGGGAATCGGATCTTGTCGAAGAACGCCGCGATGCGGTCGTCGATGGCTTCGTCGGGCGAGATATAGTCCGCCAGGGCGCCGGTGTCGCGGGCGAGGCCGTCGAGCAGGCGCGTGTTGACGTCGTAGCCGACGCCGAAGGCAAAGAGGCGCACGCGGCGCCCGGCAGCGCCCTCGACGGCCGCCCGGATGGCGCCCTCGTCGGTGGGGCCGATGGAGGGCAGCCCGTCGGTGAGGAAGACGATCAGGCCGTCGTCGCTGCCGTCGAGCATCGCGGCCGCCGTCTGGAGGGCATCGTGGATGTTGGTGCCGCCGCCGGCTTCGAGGCGATCCACGAAGTAGCGTCCGTCGTCGCGCGCGTCGGCGGGGCGCAGGGTCTCGCGGAACACCTCGGCCTCGGTGCTGAAGGCGACGATGCCGAAGCGGTCGCGCGGGCCGAGGGTGCGGAGGCAATACCGGAGGGCGTCCCGCGCCTGCTC
>JAWWAN010000576.1:0-2670 GCA_033721675.1 Rhodothermales bacterium
GCCGAGGACTTCTTCGGCGGGGGCGAGGGCGACGTTGAGCCGCACGAGGGGCCGGTCTCCGAAGCGGAGGGTATCTGCGAACGCCTCGTAGCCGATGAAGCTGACGCGCACGGCGTAGCGACCGGCCGGCACCTCGCTGAGCTGGTAAAAGCCGTTCTTGTCGCTGACGGCGCCGAGCGGAGCGGCGGCTCCGGCGCGCAAGACGACGTTGGCGCCGGGCAGGGGCTCACCGCTGGAGGCATCCGTGATCCATCCGCGCACCACCACGGTCTGCGCCGCCGCGCCGGCCGCCAGCAGGGCCGCCAGCGCCAGCATCGCCCCTACCCGCCCGAGATGCTGCCACACGGAGGCCCCCTGGTTTCTTGTGCGCCTCGCAGCATAGCGCACGCGCGGACGAAAAGAAAGGCTAGCCGCCCCGCCCGAGCGCCGCCAGCATGTCTTCGGCGCAGACGTACTTGACGCGCGGGCGCCCCTGCGCCGCGCCCTGCTCGGTCTCCAGCGCGTCGATGCGCTGCCAGTCCGCGTACGAGAAATAGTCCGGGCAGGCGCGGCGGACGGCGGCGGCGCTGGCGGCGGCGGCGGGTTCCGGTGGGGCGAGGTGGCGGCCGGCGGCGACGTCTTCGAGGAGCGCGTCGATGGTCTCGACGGCGTCGGCCTTGTTGGTTCCGATGACGCCCGTCGCGCCGCGCTTGATCCAGCCGGCCACGTAGAGGCCCGGCACGGGCTGCTGCGTCTCGGGGTCGACGACGCGGCCTTGCGTGTTGGGCACCACGCCCCACCGCGCGTCGAACGGCAGGCCTTCGAGCGGCACGCCCCGGTAGCCGATGCTGCGGAAGACAAGGCCCGCCGGGAGGTCCTCGAAGCGGTCCGTCGCGCGCGGGCGGAGGCGGCCGTCGTCGGTCTCGTAGAGGGCGTTGCGGACGACGCGCACGCCGCCCACGCGCCCGCGGCCGTCGTCCAGGATCTCGGTGGGCGAGACGAGGAAGCGGATCACCAGGCGCTTCGGTTTGCCGGACGGGGCGCGCGTGGCGAAGTCCTCCAGGATGCCGAGCTTTTTTTCGACGAGGCGGTCCGGCGCGGCGTCGAGGTGGGCGCGGCTGAGGGCGTCCGGCGTGGCCTCATCGGGCGGCACGTACACGTCGGCGGCCTCCAGCTCGCCCAGCTCTTTCACTTCGGGATTGGTAAAGGCGGCCTGGGCGGGGCCGCGGCGCCCGAGCATCGTCACGGTGCGGACGCCGCTCGCGCGGAGCGCCTCCAGGGCATAGTCCGCGATGTCGGTGGCGGCGAGTTCTTCGGGCGTGCGGCAGAGAATCCGGGCCACGTCCACGGCCACGTTGCCGACGCCCACGACGACGACGTGCTCGGCGGAGAGGTCGAACGCGAGGTGGCGGTAGTCCGGGTGGCCGTTGTACCACGCGACGAAGTCGGTGGCGGAGTGGCTGCCGCCGAGGTCTTCGCCGGGGATGCCCAGCCGGCGGTCCACCTGCGCGCCCGTGGTGAAGACGACGGCGTGGTAGTGGCGGCGGAGGTCGTCCAGCCCCAGATGCTTGCCGTAGGTGACGTTGCCGAAGAACCGGAAGCCGTCCTCGGCGGCGATCTTGTCGTAGACGCGCGTGACGGACTTGATCTTCTGGTGGTCCGGCGCGACGCCGGCGCGGACGAGGCCGTGCGGCGTGGGCAGCTTGTCGTAGAGATCGACCTCGACCGGCCGTTCCTGCTTGAAGAGGTGCCCGGCGGCGTAGAACCCGGCAGGGCCGGCCCCGACGATGGCGACACGGAGGGGAGGGGAGGGGGTTCCGGCGTCGGGCATGGCTTCGCGGTCAGGTGGCAGTCCGGGGTACCGGCAGGAAAGAACCGGCAGCGTGCAGCCTCGCACGCCGCCCCTCAAAGTAGCACAGGCGCTGCGCGCGGGCAAGGCTCCGGGGGGCGGGGTCCGCAGGGCATGGGTTTCCGGGTGGGGAAGACCCTCCAAAAGCGTTATTTTGGGGCCGCGCGGCGGACGCGCTCCGCCACGCCGCTCCTCGCCCCCATCTCCTGAAAGGCCATGCGTGCGCTCGCGTGTGCGATCCTGCTCGGCGTCTCCTGGCTCGGCGGGTGCCGCCCGGAGGCGCCGCCGCCGACCTCGGGCGCCTACGAGGCGCTGGCGTTCTGGCACCGGCAGCGGGCCTATCCCCGCGCGGAGCTGCCCCCCGAAGGGCTCTACCGCGCCCATGCCCGCGAGCGCCTGCGGCCCAAGCGCGCCGCCGGGCCGGATGCCGAGACGGCCCCGTGGCGCCCACTCGGCCCGCACAACATCGGCGGGCGCACGCTCGACCTCGTCGTCAACCCGGCGCGGCCGGCGACGCTCTACGCGGGCGCGGCCAGCGGCGGGCTCTGGCGCAGCTACACCGGCGGGCTCGGGCCGCGCGCCTGGCACCGCGTAGAGACGGGCTTCCCCGTCCTCGGCGTCAGCGCCATCGCCCTCGCTCCGGACGACACGGCGACGGTCTACATCGGCACGGGCGAGGTGTACAACTACCGGGCGGAGGGGCGAGGCGTGGCGTTCCGCCCCACGCGCGGCAGCTACGGCCTGGGCGTCCTCAAGTCTACCGACGGCGGCCAGACGTGGCGGCCCGTGCTGGACTGGAGCTACGACCAGCGGCGCGGCGTGCAGCGCCTCTTCATCAACCC
>JAWWAN010000577.1:0-2661 GCA_033721675.1 Rhodothermales bacterium
AGCGGGGCATCCACGTGCCCCTCATCGCCAACTGGCCCGGCACCATCGCGCCGGGCCGCGTCAGCGATGCGCTCATCGACTTCACCGACTTCCTGCCGACCCTCCTGGAGGCCGCCGGCGTGGCCCCGCCCGCCGGGCGCGTGCTCGACGGCCTCAGCTTCTACGGGCAGCTCACCGGCACCGCAGACACCACCCGCGCCTGGGCCTTCTGCCACTACGCCCCCATGTGGAACAACATCCCGGACCGCCGCTACGTGCACGACCACGCCTGGAAGCTCTACGAGGACGGCCGTTTCTTCGACCTCGCCGCCGACCCCGAGGAGACGCGCGCGCTCGCTGAGAGCGAGCTGACGCCCGAGGCGCGGCAGGCACGCACCCGGTTCCGCGCCGTCCTCGATCAGCTCCAGTAGCGCCCCATGCCGTCCCTCCGCGACGCCTTCGCCCGCCACGTCGCCTGGACGAGCGACGCCCCGCTCGGCCTCGCCGTCGAGCGCGCCGAGGGGCCGTATCTTTTTCTGGACGACGGGCAGCGCGTGATCGACTTCATCAGCGGCATCGCCGTCTCGTCGCTCGGCCACCGGCACCCGGCCGTCGTCGAGGCCGTCAAGGCGCAGGTGGACCGGCACCTCCACGTGATGGTCTACGGCGAGTTCGTGCAGCGCCCGCAGGCCGCCTTCGCCGCGCTCCTGGCGGCTCAGCTCCCGCCGCCGCTCCAGACCGTCTACTTCACGATGAGCGGCACGGAGGCGAACGAGGGCGCACTCAAGCTCGCCAAGAAACACACGGGCCGGACCCACCTCGTCGCCTTCGAGCACTCGTATCACGGCGACACGCACGGGTCGCTCTCCGTGACGGGCCGCGCCGTCTACCGCGATCCGTTCCGGCCCCTCCTGCCCGGCGTCACGTTCCTTCCGTTCGACGATCTCGACGCGCTCGGCGCCATCGACGAGGCGACGGCGGCCGTCATCACCGAGCCGATCCAGGGCGAGGGCGGCATCCGCGTGCCGTCCGAGGCCTGGATGCAGGCCCTCCGGCGGCGCTGTACCGAGACCGGCGCGCTCCTGATCTTCGACGAGATCCAGACCGGCTTCGGCCGCACCGGCACCCTGTTCGCCTTCCAGGGCTTCGGCGTCGTGCCGGACGTGATGACCGTGGCGAAGGCGATGGCGGGCGGGATGCCGCTCGGCGCGTTCATCGCTGCCCCGGAGATCCTCGCGACGCTCCGCCGCGATCCGCCGCTGAGCCACGTCACGACCTTCGGCGGCCACCCCGTTTCGTGCGCGGCGGCCGAGGCGGCGCTGCGCGTGCTGCTGGCCGAGGATCTGCCGTCGCGCGCTGTTGAGGTCGGGCGGCGCGTGCGTGCGCGCCTGCGGCATCCGCTCATCCGCGAGGTGCGGGGGCGCGGGGCGATGCTCGGGATGGAGCTGCAGAGCCGTGCCTTCACCGAGCGGGTCGTGGGCCGATGCCTGGAGCGCGGCGTCCTCCTCGGCTGGACGCTGCACTCGAACACGCTCGTGCGCCTCGCCCCGCCGCTGAACATCCCCCTCGACGTGCTGGACGCGGCGCTGGACGTCATCCTGGAAGCGCTGGAGGCTGAATCCGACGCCGGCGATGCAGCGTGAAAGACCGCGCGCGGGGCCAGGCCGCGTGCGCTCGACTCACTTCTTCCATACCGTTCTTCTCTGTCGTCCCGCCTCGCTCCAGGTTGTCACTCCGTTTCGTTCCAGCATGTCACCCCGCTTCACTCCAGCCTGTCATCCCGAGCGAAGGCCGGAGGCCGGAGCCGAGGGATCTCGCCGGTTCGGGTTGGCGTCATGACCCATCGGCGAGATCCCTCGGCTCCGCTCGGGATGACAATGGGGGAGGGTGTTGCTTGGGATGACAATGGGGGAGGGTGTTGCTTGGGATGACAATGGGGGAGGGTGTTGCTTGGGATGGAAACGAGGGGCGGCTTCGCGCGGAGTAGCCGGCGGAGGCAGGGTGCTGGCGAGAAAAGGACGCGTGCGGAGCCCCCTTCGCGCATTCGACGCCACGACGGCCTGCGATTTGCACTACGTATTCCAACCGTTTCCGTCCGCTTATTTCTGCACAGCATGACGTCCCTCCGTACAGTAACCACGACGCTGCTGGTGCTGCTGCTCGCCGCCGGGTGTGCCAGCACCGAGAAGCGCTACGATAAAGCGGGCGACCTCGAAGCCGAGGGTCGCTACGCCGAGGCCGCCGCGTACTACATCAAGGTGCTGGAGAAGGAGCCAGGCTACGAGGATGCCCGCGCCCGCCTCCGCGACGCCGGCGCTCGCGCCATCGCGATGCTGATGGACGAGGCCCGCGCCGCCGAGGCTCGCAGCGATTACGACGCCGCCGTCCGCGCCCTGGACCGTCTGGAGCACCTGATCGGCGAGGCCGACGGCGTCGGCATCACGCTGCAGGAGCCCGATGGCTTTGCCGCCTACCGCGCTGCCGTGACCGCAGACGGGGTGCGCTGGCAGCTCGCCCGCGGCGACGAGGCCGAGCGCGAGGGCCGCTGGCGCCGCGCCCTCGACGCCTACGAGCGCGCCGCCACCTACACCGCCGACCCCGCCACGCGCCGCCTGCTCGCCGAGCGCCAGGCCGCCGCCCACCTCGGGTGGGCCGAGGACGAGGCCGGCGCCGCCCGCTACC
>JAWWAN010000578.1:0-2652 GCA_033721675.1 Rhodothermales bacterium
ATCAGCCGCTTGAGCCAGATCTCGGCACTGATGCGTACCTGCGCGGCCTGCCCCCGGTTGGCGAGGAGGATCAGGGCCTCGTAGAGCACCAGCAGCGGCAGGACGGACACGAACCCGTAGAGCGCCGTCCGGGTCACGCGGTGGTACTCCCGCCAGCGAGGTACGGGCGGCGCAGGTTGTGGTGAGGCGATACTCATCAGGAGTCCCGGAGCGATGGAATGGGCGGGGCAATCCGGCAGGCGCGGGCCGCGCTAGTCGTCCCAGCCGGCGCCCTCGGCGGCGAGGAGGGCGTCTTGCAGTTCGGAGAGGTCCTTGAGCTGGCGCACGCGGCGGCACACCTCGATGCCGCGCCGGTAGACGGCGAGGGCCTCCTCGCGCCGCCCGAGCCGCTCGTAGAGCTTGCCCAGATGGTAGTACGTGCCCGTATACTCGGGTTGCGCCTCCACGAGCCGCTCGTAGAACGCGGCGGCTTGCTGCGGCTGCCCCCGCCGGTCATACTCCTGCGCGAGCGCGAAGCACGTGAAGGCATCGCCGGGATCCTCCTCGTAGAAGGCGAGCAGCGCCGCGAGGCGGTCCGGCCGGGGCGGGGTGGTGCCATCCATGTCAGCCATCGGTCTTCAGGATTCATGCTGGGTGCTGCCCGTCACCATCCTCCGCCGGCGCCGCCGCCGCCGAAGCCGCCGCCGCCCCCACTGAACCCCCCGAAGCCACCGCCGCTGAAGCCGCCCCCGCCGGAGCCACCGCCGCCCCAGATGATGACGGGCGGCCCGCCGTGGCGGCGGTAGTGACGCCCCCCGCCGCCACCGCCGCGGCCTCCCCGAATGCCGGAGACGCGGAAGCACAGGATCATGAGTAGCACGAAGAGCCGGGCCGGGGCGATGTCGGCGCCCCCGGGGCGGGCGGGGTCCACCGCCTCGGCGGTAAACTCCCCCCGGGCGGCGAGCATCAGGGCGTCCGCGGCGCGGGAGAGGCCGCCGTAGAACTCGCCCGCCCGGAAGCTCGGCGTGAGGATCGAGCGGACGATGCGGGCGGCCACGGCGTCCGGGATGGCGCCTTCGAGCCCGTAGCCGGTGGCGATGAACACCTTGCGCTCGTCGCGGGCGACGAGGATGACGGCGCCGTTGTCCTTGCCCTCCTGCCCCACGCCCCACCGCTGCCCCAGCTCGGTGGCGTACGCGCCGATGTCCTGCCCGCCGAGATCCGGCAGGGTGACGACGACGATCTGGGTGGAAGTGGTATCCGCGTAGCCGCGCAGCCGGTCCGTCAGCGCCTGCTCCTCAGACGGCGTCAGCAGGTCGGCGCGGTCCGTCACCCACTGCCCGGAAGGGGGAAGGACATCGACGGACTGGGCGCGGGCCGCTCCGGCGAGCAGCCCGACGGCGAGGACGAACAGCGTGAGGATCCGCGGAAGCACGAAGGCGGTCAGGAGTTGAAGTCGACGGTCGGGGCCTGCTCCGCGCCCTCGTCGGCCTCGAACGGCGCACGCCGGTCGAACCCGAAGACGCCGGCGAAGAGGGCCGCCGGGAAGCGCCGCACGCGGGTGTTGTAGGCGCGGACGGCCTCGTTGTAGCGGCTACGCGCCACGTTGATGCGGTTCTCGGTGCCTTCGAGCTGCGCCTGGAGGTCGCGGAACGCCTCGGTGGCGCGGAGCTGCGGATAGTTCTCGGCCACGGCGAGCAGCCGGCCGAGCGCGCCGGAGAGCTGCGCCTGGGCCTCCTGGTACGCCTGCAGTCTCGCCGGGTCGGCCAGGTCGTCGGCGGTGAGGTTGATCGAGGTGGCGCGGGCGCGGGCGTCGGTGACGGCCTCCAGCGTCTCGCGCTCGAAGTCGGCGGCGCCCTGGACGGTGTTGACGAGGTTCGGGATGAGGTCGGCGCGGCGCTGGTAGGTGCTCTCGACGTCGGCCCAGGCCTGCTCGACCTGCTCTTCCTCAGAGACGAGGCTGTTCCAGGTCGTGCATCCGGCACACCCGGCGAAGGCCACCAGAAGCACGATCACCAGCAGAAGAATCGATCCTTTGCTGCGCATGGACGGTCCGTTTTGGTCGGATGAGTAGGGGCGCCCGGAGGGTTCTGCCGAGCGTGCTGCGGCATACGAGGGACCGTGGGAACGGTTTCTACCAGCCTTTCTTGCATCCGATCGAAGCACGTGCTAGTCTTGGGGCGTGCTCGCCTCCCCCCCTGTGCCGATGCGTTCGTTCCCCCTCAAGATGATGCTCCGCCGGCTGCTGCGGCGGCGGGCATACACGGCCATCACCGTCGGCGGGCTCGCCCTCGGCCTCGTATGCTGCCTCTTCATCCTCGTCTTCGTGCAGCACGAGCGCAGCTACGACCGCCTCCACACCCGGGCCGACCGCATCGTCCGCCTCACCGCCGATCTCAATACGGGCGGCGGCACGCTCGACCTCGCCTTCGTCCCGGCGCCCTGGGGCCCTGCACTCGCCGAAGACGAAGCCGCCGTGGAGACCGCCGTGCGCTTCGCGCGCTTCGCCGCGCCGCTGCTCGTCCGTGCCGGAGACCGTGCGTTCTACGAGGATCTCTTCTTCTGGGCCGATTCGACGCTGTTCGAGGTCTTCGACTTCCGGCTGCTGCGCGGCAACCCGGCCACGGCGCTGGTGGCGCCCTACAGCGTGGTGCTCACCGAAGAGACGGCCCG
>JAWWAN010000579.1:0-2647 GCA_033721675.1 Rhodothermales bacterium
ACGTGCGGGCGATCATCCAGGACGTAGATCTCGTCGTGGTGGGCGTGTCGGACGTAGCCTGGGAGGCCATGGCGCTGGGGCGGCGGGTCATCGTCAATCCGCCCCCCCATATGCTGCACCACTTCTCCGAGCCGGCGCACCCCCTGCTGCACGTCTGCCGTGACCTTTCGCACCTCCCCGGCGCGATTCGCCAGGTCATGGAACCTCCGGCTGCGCCGGCGCAGGGCCTGGAGCCGCTGGCAGCACGCTATTATATCGCGGGGACGGCGGCGGCCGCCATCACGGCGCTGGTCCAGGGGCGGAGCCCGGAGCCGGCCCCGGCGGAGGCATCCCGGAGGCGCCCGTCCATGGTCTCCGCCGACCTCTCAGGTATCGAAGTCCAGGAAGTGCAATGAGGCCACGCGTGCTTATCGTGCAGTTCGATTCGGGCCTCACGGGGTCCGCCATCAGCGCCTTCCTGGTGGCCGACGGGCTCCGCGAGGGGGGGTGGGAGACGCACGTCGCCTTCGGGCACGACGGCCCCATCATCGACCGGTTTCGGGCGGCCTCGCACGCGGTGCACATCGTGCCCCACAAGAACTGGATCCGGACGGACGAGCACCTCTACTTCTTCAAGGTCCTCTACTGGGAGCTGCAGGCCTCGAAGGCGTTCTACCGGCTGATCGAGCAGGTGCGGCCCGATCTGGTCTTCGTCAACTCCAGCGTGAGCCTGGCCGGCGCACGCGCGGCACACCGGCACGGTCTGCCCTGCGTGTGGTACCTGCGCGAGCTGTTCGCGAACGTCGGTGGAGAGATGAAGGTGCCGGCCGGCTTCAAGCCGCTGATCCGCGCCGGCTTCAAGACCTACGCCAGCCGCATCGTGGTCAACTCGGAGGCTACGGCCCTCAACATGATCGGGGCGCCGCCCCAGCGCCTGGACGTCGTGCCGAACGCCGTCGGCACGCCGTTTTTTCAGTGCGCCAGCAGCCCGGCGGAGGCCCGGCGCAAGTTCGGCCTTCCCGAGGGCGGGACGGTGGTGGGCGTGCCGGGCACGCTGCGCCCCACCAAGGGCCATCCCTTCTTCTTCCGCGCCCTGCCGCACCTCGGCGCCGGCTGCCAGGACTTCGCGGTGGCCGTGACGGGCAGCGGCACGGCGGACTACGAGCAGGAGCTCCGCGCGATGGTGCAGGAGCTGAACCTCACCCAGCCGGTCCACTTCCTGGGCAACGTGCACGACATGCCGTCGTTCTACCGGGCCTGCGACCTCGTCTGCGTCCCCTCAGAGGCCGAGGCCTTCGGGCGGACGGTGATCGAGGCGTTCGCCGTAGGGACGCCCGTAGTGGCCAGCGCAGTGGGCGGGATCCGCGAGACGGTGCGGGACGGGGACACCGGCCTGCTGGTGCCGTACGGAGACACGCAGGCGCTGGCCTCGGCCCTCCGCCGCCTGCTTCAGGATGCCGCGTTGCGGGATGCGCTGCAGCGCAACGCGCTGCGCGAGGCGGAGGCGTTGTATCACGAGTCTACCTACAAGGCGCGGGTCTGCCAGATCGCCGCCGAGGTGTGCGGGCATCCGAGCCCGGCGGCCCCGCGCGCGGCCGCATAACGCACGGACGGCAGGAAACGCTATGAACATCGAGCGAACCGAGCTGGAGGGCGTCCTGATCATCGAGCCGCAGGTCTTCGGGGACGACCGGGGCTTCTTCATGGAGAGCTGGCACGCCCGCCGGTACCGCCAGCGCGGCATCCCCGGCGAGTTCGTGCAGGACAACATCTCGTTCTCGCGCAAGCACGTGCTGCGCGGCTTGCACTTCCAGAACCCGTCGCCGCAGGGCAAGCTCGTCTCCGTCCTCGACGGCGAGATCTTCGACGTCGCCGTCGACATCCGGACGGGGTCGCCCACGTTCGGCGCGTGGACGTCGGTCGTGCTCTCGTCCGAGGGCAAGCGCCAGTTCTTCGTGCCGGCCGGCTTCGCGCACGGCTTCGTGGTGCTGAGCGACCACGCGCTGGTCAACTACAAGTGCACCGCCTACTACGACCGCGCGGCGGAGCGCGGCATCCGGTGGGACGACCCCGAGATCGGGATCGCGTGGCCCGTCGAGGCGCCAGTCCTCTCCCCGAAGGATGCCGCCGCCCCCTTCCTGCGCGACCTCCCTACGGACGCGCTTTTTCATTTCGAGCGCCGCGACGCCGACTCTTGAACCGGTGGTTCGATAGCGACACGCATGGATAACGCGCAGCCGCATACGCCGCTTCGGTGCTACGTGATGGGCGAGCAATCGCTCACCATCCGGTGCGCGGAGCTCCTCCGGGAGGCGGGCCACGCGGTGCTCGGCCTGATCTCGGACGCGGCGGCCGTGGTGGCGTGGGCGCGCGAGCGCGCGATCCCGGTCCTCGACCCCGGCAGCGACTACGCCGAGGCGTTGCGGGAGGAGCCGTTCGACTACTTCTTCAGCATCGCCAACCTGCGCATCGTCCCGGAGCCGGTGCTGGCGCTGCCGCGCCGCGCTGCCATCAACTTCCACGACGGCCCGCTGCCCGCCTATGCCGGGCTGAACGTGCCGGCCTGGGCGCTGATGAACCGGGAGCCGGCCCACGGGGTGACGTGGCACCTGATGGAGGCCCGCGTAGATGCGGGCGGCATCCTCGTGCAGCGCACCTTCCCGGTCGC
>JAWWAN010000580.1:0-2642 GCA_033721675.1 Rhodothermales bacterium
ACCGCTCCGTCCGCGAGATCGTCGATACCGCGATCCAGGAGGACGTGCAGGGGATCGCGGTGTCCTCCTACCAGGGGGGGCACATGGAGTACTTCAAGTACATGCACGATCTGCTGCATGAGCGCGGTGCCGGGCACATCAAGATCTTCGGCGGGGGCGGCGGGGTGATCGTGCCCGAGGAGATCGAGGAGCTGCACGCCTACGGCATCGACCGCATCTTCTCGCCGGAGGACGGGATGCGGATGGGCCTGCAAGGCATGATCGACGCCATGCTGGAGGCCTGCGATTTCAACACGCTGGAGGCCTGGGGCACGGGGGCCTCGAATCAGGAGGCGGGCGGAGAGACGGTGGTCGTGGCGGCTGAGCGCGGGGTGCAGACCGTGGCCCGCCGGCTGACCGCGCTGGAGGCGGCGTCCGCCACGCACGCCGGGGACGGCGCTCCCGAGGTCCGCGCGGCCGAGCCCGTCGCGCCCGGCGAGGCCCCACCCGCGCCGGCCCTCGGAATCACCGGGACCGGCGGCGCCGGCAAGTCGACGCTCACGGACGAGCTCGTGCGGCGCTTCCTCAACGACTTCGACGACCTGCGCGTGGCCGTCCTCTCCGTGGACCCCACCCGCCGGCGTACCGGCGGGGCGCTCCTCGGGGATCGCATTCGCATGAATGCGCTCTACGGCGAGCACACGGACCGCGTCTACATGCGCTCGTTCGCCACCCGGCAGGCGCACCGCGCCACCAGCGCCGCGTTGCGCGAAGCCATCGACGTCTGCCGCGCCGCCGGCTTCGATCTCATCGTCCTCGAAACGGCTGGCATCGGGCAGAGCGATACCGAGATCACCGAGCTGGTCGATGTCTCCCTGTACGTGATGACGCAGGACTTCGGGGCGCCCACCCAGCTCGAAAAGATCGGCATGCTGGATGGGGCCGACTTCGTCGCGCTCAACAAGTTCGAGAAGCGCGGCTCGCAGGACGCCCTGCGCGACGTCCGGAAGCAGGTGCAGCGCAACCGCGCGGCCTTCGACGCCGCCCCGGACGCCATGCCCGTCTTCCCTACGATGGCGGCCCACTTCAACGATCCCGGCGTCACGCGGCTCTACCTCGCGCTCCTCGACCGTCTGAACGCCGAACACCGGTTCGGGCGGACCTCGGCCCTGTACCGGGATGCCGACCTCCCGGAAGAGGATCCGGGCGAGCTGGCCCTGATCCCGCCCCGCCGGCAGCGCTACCTCGGCGAGATCGCAGAGACGGTGCGTGGATACAAGGCGTGGGCCGCCGAGCAGGTGGCCTATGCGCGCAAGTGGGGGCAGGCCCGGGGCGCCCGTGAGCAGGTGGCGCACTGGGCGCCCGAAGACCGGGAGCAGCTCGAAGACCGGCTCGATGCGATGGCCCGCCACTGGTGGGACAAGCTCGACGCCCGCTGCCGGAAGATCCTCGACGGCTGGGATGCCCTCGCCGAGCAGTACCGGCAGGCGTCGTTCACCTACCAGGTGCGCGGGCGGGACATTACGGTTCCGCTCTACCACGAATCCCTTTCCGGGACCTCGGTGCCGCGCGTCGCGATCCCGCATACGGAGGATCCGGGCGAGCGGCTGCGCTTCGCCCTGCTGGAGAACGTGCCCGGGTTCTATCCCTTCACGGCCGGCGTCTTCCCGTTCAAGCGGGCCGGCGAGGATCCGACCCGCATGTTCGCCGGCGAAGGCAGCCCCGAGCGCACCAACCGGCGGTTCCACCTCGTCAGCGAGGACATGCCGGCCAAGCGGCTCTCCACCGCCTTCGACTCGGTCACGCTCTACGGCTTCGACCCCGCCGAGCGGCCGGACATCTACGGCAAAGTCGGCAACTCGGGCGTCTCGATCTGCACGCTCGACGACATGAAGAAGCTCTACAGCGGCTTCGACCTGGCCGACCCCAAGACGTCGGTCTCGATGACGATCAACGGCCCGGCGCCGATGCTCCTCGCGATGTTCTTGAACACGGCCATCGACCAGCAGGTGGAGGCGTTCCTGAAGCGGGAGGGGCGCTGGGCGGACGCGGAAGCCGTTATTGCACGCCACGTCGATCGACCCGCCTACATCCCCTACGGACCGCGCGGGCGCGAGGACGCCCTGCCGCCCACGCACGACGGCAGCGGCCTCGGCCTGCTGGGCTGCACCGGCACCGACCTCGTCGCTTGGGGCGCGCTCGGGCAGGACGAATACGACGCCATCGCGGCGAAGACGCTGAACGTGGTGCGCGGCACGGTGCAGGCAGACATCCTCAAAGAGGATCAGGCCCAGAACACCTGCATCTTCTCGACCGAGTTCGCCCTCCGGCTCATGGGCGACATGCAGCAGCACTTCATCGACCGGGCGGTGCGCAACTTCTACTCCGTCTCGATCTCCGGCTACCACATCGCCGAGGCCGGCGCCAACCCGATCAGCCAGCTCGCCTTCACCCTCGCGAATGGCTTCACCTACGTCGAGTATTACCGGAGCCGGGGGATGGACGTGGACGCCTTCGCGCCCAACCTGTCGTTCTTCTTCTCGAACGGCATGGACCCCGAGTACAGCGTCATCGGGCGCGTTGCCCGGCGCATCTGGGCCGTGGCGATGCGCGAGCGCTACGGCGCCCACGAGCGGTCGCAGAAGCTCAAGTACCACATCCAG
>JAWWAN010000581.1:0-2641 GCA_033721675.1 Rhodothermales bacterium
CGCAGCCGATCCGCGTGGCCGTCTACGACGCGCTCGGGCGCGAGGTGGCGCGCCTCCACGAGGGGCCGCTGGCCGCCGGCACGCACCGCCTCACCTTCGACGCCGCCGACCTGCCCAGCGGCACCTACCTGATCCGCGCCGGCGGGGGCGGTGCCGTGCAGACCCGCGCCGTGACGCTCGTGCGCTGACGTAGCGAAGGGCCGGTGCCGAACGGGGTGCCGGCCCTTCTCGCTTTTGGGCTGTCCTCTTGTTCTAAAAAATCCTATACTTGGCGCTGCCCCGCTGCGCAACGGCGGGACGGCCGCCCCCGGCCTCCTCCTCTCCCCCCGCCGCGCCGGCCCTCCTATTCTTCTTTTCTCCGAATACCCCGAGTCATGACGCGCCGGATTCTCTTCTTCGCGGGCCTGATGGGCCTCGCCGCCGCCACCGCCTTCGGGCAGGGCCGCCCCACCATGGGGCGCATCGACGCCACCGGCACCCCCGGCCTCCAGGGGATCACCGCGCTGACGCCCTGCGTGAGCGGCGACGCCGGCGGCTTCGCCTGCGACGCCGTAGACCTGCTCGCCTTCGTGCCGGCCTCCACCTTCGGCGCCGGAAGCCTCAACGACATCTGGGGCTGGACGGACCCCCAGGACGGCAGCGAGTACGCCCTCGTGGGGCTGAACAACGGCACCGCCTTCGTGGACGTGACCGACCCCGAGAACCCCGTCTACCTCGGCAAGCTGCCCACGCACACGTCCTCGTCGTCCTGGCGAGACGTCAAGGTCTATGCGGATCATGCCTTCATCGTCAGCGAGGCCAGCGGCCACGGCATGCAGGTCTTCGACCTGACCGAGCTGCGCAACGTGCCGAGCCCGCCCGTGACGTTCGCCGAGACGGCGTTCTACGGGAACGTCAGCAGGGTCCACAACATCGTCATCAATGAGGCCACCGGCTTCGCCTACACGGTGGGCAACAACGGCGGCGGCACCACCTGCGCCGGCGGCCTCCATATGATCGACATCTCGGTGCCCACCAGCCCCACGTTCGCCGGATGCTACAGCGGCGACGGCTACACGCACGATGCCCAGTGCGTGGTCTACGACGGGCCGGACGTGGCGCACCAGGGCAAGGAGATCTGCTTCAACTCGAACGAAGACACCCTCACCATCGTCGACGTCACGAACAAGGCGAATCCGGTGATGCTCGGCAAGAACGGGTATCCCGGCGCCTCCTACGTCCACCAGGGCTGGCTCACCGACGCCCACGACTATTTCTACCTCGACGACGAGCTCGACGCCGGCGCCACGCGCACCCTCATCTGGGACGTCTCTGACCTCGACGACCCGCAGATGACCACCGAGTACGTGGCCGCCACCACCTCGCGCGACCACAACCAGTACGTGGACGGCGACCTGCTCTACCAGGCCAACTACACCACCGGCCTGCGCGTGCTGGACATCAGCGACCGCCTGAACCCCATCGAGGTCGGCTTCTTCGACACCTACACGCCCAACAATGGCACCAGCTTCAGCGGGGCCTGGAGCAACTATCCGTACTTCGCCAGCGGCACCGTAGTGGTGAGCAGCATCGGCGAGGGGCTCTTCGTGCTCCAGCCCGCCGCCACCCCGCCGCCCGCCGCCTTCACCATCACGCTCAAGAAAGTGTTCATCAACACGAACGGGCAGGGCGTGGCCAAGATCAAGTGGACCGCCACCGACGTCTCCACCGGCAAGGTGGACGTCTACGTGGACGGCGCCAAGGTGGGCAAGACGAAGAACGACGGCAAGACCAAGGTCAAGTTCGCCAACCCGGGCGGCGGCCCCTTCGCGATTCACTTCTGCGAGAAAGGCACGACGACGGTCTGCTCGAATGCGGTCATGGCGGACTTCACCGGCGCCGTGGCCGAGCACGACGACGAGGCGGACGAGGCCGACGACGTGGAGGTGGGCCGGGCCGCCGGGCGTAGCGCGGAGGCCGCCCCGGCCGTCGCCGGGGGCCTCGCCGCCGAGCAGCCCGAGGGCGTGGTGCGCGCCGAGATCTTCCCGAACCCGTTCCACACGTCCGCGACGGTGCGCGTGGCGCCGGCCGCAGCGCAGCCGGTGCGCGTGAGCGTGGTGGACCTGCTGGGCCGCCGCGTGGCGCTCCTGCACGACGGCCCGCTGGCGGCCGCCCCGCACACCTTCACGCTCGACGCCGAGGGCCTGCCCAGCGGCACGTACCTGCTGCGCATCGAGGGCGCGGCCTTCACCGAGACGCGCGTGCTCACGCTGGCCCGCTGAGGCCCGCCGGGGCGTTTCAGCGGTTGCCGGAGGCCATCCGGCGGGCCTCCGGCAGGCGGCGCAGCCGGCGCATGCTCCAGATGCCGAAGACCGGCCCGAGCGCCAGCCCGCCGAACGCCCACCCCCATCCCACCAGATCCACCAGCGGCGGGACGAGGCGGATGGTGAAGAGCGTCAGCAGGAAGCCGAGGCTGGTCTGGATGGTGAGCGCGGTGCCCACGTAGCGCGGGTCCGTGAGCTCACTGACGGCCGCGCTGAACTGGGCGCTGTCTGCCACGACGGCGAAGCCCCAGACGAGGCAGAGCGCCGTCAGGAGTGCGGGGGCGTCGAAGAAGAGGCCGGCGGCGAGGCAGCACGCGCCCGAGACGGCAAGGCTGGCC
>JAWWAN010000582.1:0-2614 GCA_033721675.1 Rhodothermales bacterium
CTGCTGTGGGCGTGGCCTACGCACGGGGTCGCGTCCGTGGCGCTCGTGCGGCGGGCACAGGGGCGGGGGCTGGGCGTTTACCTCGCGCTCGCGGCCGTCGCGGCGCTCGCCGTGGTGGTGGGCTGGCCGCTGTGGCCCCAGTCGCTGCCCGTGCCGATTCTACCCCTCGTGTTGCTGCTGGCCGTCCGCAGCGGTGCCCTCGCGTGGTTCCGCCTGGCTCGGGCGCGGGCCACCGCCTGATCCCCGCCATCGTGGCAGGGATCGAGGGGCGCCCACCCGGGCTGCTGGCGCGCTCTGCCGTTTCGTCCTATCTTGGCGACACCGGCAAGGCTTTTGCTATACATCCGCTCTTGATGAGCACATCCCGACCTCCATACCGCCCCCCGCACCGCCTCAACGAACGCGAGCAGGAGATCCTGCGGCTCGTCGTGCGGAGCTTCATCGAGACGGCCGGGCCGGTCGGCTCGCGCTATCTGGCGCGGCACTACGACCTCGGCCTGAGCCCCGCCTCGATCCGCAACACGATGAGCGATCTGGAGGAGCACGGCTACCTCGGCCAGCCCTACACCTCGGCCGGGCGCATGCCCACCGAGCAGGGCTACCGCGTCTTCGTCGACGAGCTGATGGCCGCCCCGGAGTTGACGCCGCACGACAAGCAGCTGCTCAAGGCGCGGCTGGACCAGGCCATGGGGGACACCGAGGTGCTGCTCAAGGAGAGCTCGCGCCTGCTCGGCGAGATGTCCAACCTGCTCGGCGTGGTGCTCTCGCCCCGCCTGACGACGGGCGTGCTGGAGCGGCTCGAAGTGGTGCCGCTCTCGTCCACCCGCGTGATGGTGGTGGTGAGCGTGCGGGGCGGCTTCGTGAAGACCATCATCTTCGAGGCCGAGGTGGCGGTGGACCGGCCCGTGCTGGACCGCGTCGTGGCGCTGCTCAACGAGCGCCTGGCCGGCCTCCGCCTCGAAGAGATCCGCCGCAGCTACGCCTCGCGCACGCGCGACCTCGACGACGGCACCGGCCTCGTGCGCCTCATCCTCGACGCCTCGCCCGTCCTCTTCAGCGAGCCCACCGAGGGCCGGCTCCACTACGGGTCGGCGCAGCCGCTGATCGCGCAGCCGGAGTTTCAGGAGACCGAGCGCGTGCGGCGCCTCATCGAGGTGCTCGAAGACGAGGGCTACGTGGTGCACCTGCTCGAAGACCTCCAGCCCGGCGAGGAGGCCACCGGCCACGCCATCGTCCGCATCGGCTCGGAGAGCGGCGAGGAGAAGGTGAAGACGTACTCCATCGTCACGGCGCCCTACCGCGCCGGCGAGGCCGTCGGCACCGTCGGCATCCTCGGCCCCACCCGGATGGATTACCGGCACGCGATGGCCCTCGTCGAGAACACCGCCGAGCTGCTGAGCCGCCTGGCCGACGGCCGGCCGGCCTGATTTCGCTTTTCCTCTCGATGCAAGCCCCATAGATAGATGAGCAAGGAGCCCCAGGACGGCCACGCGCGCGACGCCGCCACGGCCACCGAGGCGGCGCAGCCGGAGGCCGCGCCGCACCAGACCCCACCCCCCGCGACCGCCCCGCACGATGCGGCGCAGCAACTCGAAACGCTGGCCCACGAGCTGGAGCGTACCAAGGAGCAGCTCCTCCGGCAGGCCGCCGAGTTTCAGAACTACCGCCGCCGCACCGAGAAGGAGCGCGCCGCCCTCCTGGACCGCGGCCGCGCCCAGGTCATCGAACCCCTGCTCGACGTGCTCGACGACTTCCGGCGCTCCCTCGAAGCCGCCGCCGAGGCCGAGACGGAGGAGCAGGGCGGCCCCGCCTACCGGGCGCTCCGCCAGGGCGTCGAGCTGGTCTACCAGAAGTACTCCGACGAGCTGATGAAGCTCGGCGTCGAGCGCATCGAGGCCGTCGGGCAGCCGTTCGACGAGCACCTGCACGAGGCCATGATGCAGCAGCCCGCCCCCGAGGGCACGGCCCCCGGCACCGTCCTCGCCGAGATCCAGCGCGGCTACCGCCTCGGCGACCGCGTCCTCCGCCATGCCCGCGTCGTCGTGGCGGCCTGACCGGGCGGGCGCCTCCTGCCCCTCCGCGAAGCCGCTGCCTGCGCCTTTCAGCACCGAATCCCATGAGAGACTATTACGAGATCCTCGGCGTCGAGCGGACTGCCTCGCCGGACGAGATGAAGAAAGCCTATCGCAAGCTCGCCCTCCAGTATCACCCGGACCGCAACCCGGACGATGCCGAGGCCGAGGCGAAGTTCAAGGAAGCCGCCGAAGCCTACGAGGTCCTCTCCAACCCCGACAAGCGCGCCCGCTACGACCGCTTCGGCCACGCCGGCGTCCGCAACGGGGCCGGCGGCGGCGCGGGCTTCCAGGACATCAACGACATCTTCAGCGCCTTCAGTGACATCTTCGGCGGGGCCGGCGTCTTCGACGATCTCTTCGCTGGCGCGCGCAGCGGGCGGCGTCCGCGCGGGCGCGGCCGGCGCGGCGGCGACCTCCGCCTCACCCTCCCGCTGACGCTGGAGGAAATCGCCGAAGGGAGCGAGAAGAAGGTGAAGGTGCACAAGTACGTGCCGTGCGAGCCGTGCAGCGGCAGCGGCGCCGAGGGCGGGAGCGCGGGC
>JAWWAN010000583.1:0-2604 GCA_033721675.1 Rhodothermales bacterium
GAGTTCTCGTACCACCTCCTCCACCACTACCCCGAAACCCCGACCGAGCCGCTGAAAGACAAGTTCGCGAATTTCAACTGGCACGATGACGGCGACGCCCTGGAACGCTGGCAACGCGGCCGGACGGGCTTCCCGATCGTCGACGCCGGCATGCGGCAGCTCTGGGCCACCGGGTGGATGCACAACCGCGTGCGGATGATCGTCGCCTCGTTCCTCACCAAGGATCTGCGGATCCCCTGGCAGGAGGGCGCCCGCTGGTTCTGGGACACCCTCGTCGATGCCGACCTCGCCAACAACACGATGGGCTGGCAGTGGAGTGCCGGCACGGGTGCCGACGCACAGCCCTTCTTCCGCATCTTCAACCCCGTGAGCCAGGGCGAGCGACACGACCCGGACGGCGCCTACGTCCGCCGCTGGATCCCCGAGCTGGAGACGCTGCCAGACGCGTACCTCCACCACCCCTGGGACGCCCCGGAGGGCGTCCTCGAGGACGCCGGCATCACGCTCGGCGAAGACTACCCGGCGCCCATCGTCGACCACGCCGAGGCCCGCGACCACGCCCTCGCCGCCTATAACGCGATCAAGTGAGCCGCGTCACCGCCGAATACCGATCCCCCCTTCCCGTCTCGGCGGACGAGGCCTTCGCGTGGCACGCCCGCCCCGGCGCCTTCGAGCGCCTGACGCCACCGTGGACTGAGGTCACGCTCGAACGCTTCGACAGCATCCGCGACGGGCAGCGGGCCGTCCTGCGCCTCCACGCCGGCCCCTTCTCCACGCGCTGGGTGGCCGAGCATCACGGCTACATCGAAGGGCGGCAGTTCTGCGACCGGCAGGTGAAAGGGCCGTTTCGCGCATGGGACCACACGCACCGCTTCGAGCCGGACGGGCCGGAGGCGAGCACGCTCGTGGATCACATCGAATACGCCCTGCCGCTGGGCCGCCTGGGGGCGCTCGCCGGGGGGCGCACGGCCCGCGCGGAGATCGACCGGATGTTCGGCTACCGCCACCGCATCACGCAGAACGACCTCGCGCTGCACCGCCACTACAACCCGGAGCGCCAGCGCCTGCGGATCGCCGTCAGCGGCGCCTCCGGCCTGATCGGCTCGGCCCTCGTCCCCTTCCTGACGACCGGCGGGCACGACGTGCTCCGCCTGGTCCGCACGCGGACCGACGCTGAGGACGCGATCTACTGGAACCCCGAGACGGGCGAGATCGAGGCCGAGAAGCTGGAAGGGCTCGGCGCCATCATCCACCTCGCGGGCGAGCCGGTCTACGCGCTGCGATGGACGGAGGCCAAGAAGCGGCGCATCCTGCGGAGCCGGGCCGAGGGGACGCGCCTCCTCGCCGAGACCCTGGCGCGGTTGAAGCATCCACCGCGCGCCCTGCTCTCTGCCTCCGCCATCGGCTACTACGGAGATCGAGGGGACGTCGTGCTGGAAGAAGAGGCGCGCCCCGGCACCGGCTTCCTCGCCGACGTCTGCCGCGCGTGGGAAGCCGCTGCGTTGCCGGCCGCCGGGGCCGGTATTCGGACCGCGCAGCTCCGCATCGGGATCGTGCTCTCGCCGCGCGGCGGTCCGCTCGGCCTCCTCCTGCCCTGGTTCCGCCTGGGCCTCGGCGGGCGCGTCGGCAGCGGCGCCCAGTACCTGAGCTGGATCGCCCTCGACGACGTCCTCGGCGCCCTCTACCATCTGCTGTGGACCGACCTCGACGGCCCCGTCAACCTGACGGCGCCCGCCCCGGTGCCCATGCGCGACTTTACCCGGACCCTGGCGCACGTGCTTCGGCGGCCGGCGGCCGTGCGCGTCCCGGCGGCGGCCGCCCGGGCTGCGGCTGGAGAGATCGCCGATGCCGTGCTGCTGGCGAGCACGCGGGCGATCCCTGCACGGCTGCAACAATCCGGCTACTCCTTCCTTTTTGAGGATCTTGGGGCCGCGCTGCGCCATCAACTCGGCGCGTCAATCCGCAGTTGACCACCACCCCTATGACCACCGCTCCAGACGTCGTGGTTATCGGCGCAGGGCTCGCCGGCCTGGTCTGCGCACGCACGCTGCACCGCGCCGGCCGCTCCGTGGTCGTCCTCGACGCCGCCGACGGCGTGGGCGGGCGCATCCGTACCGACGTCGTCGAGGGCTTCCGGCTCGACCGGGGGTTCCAGGCGCTCCAGACCGCCTACCCCGAGGCCCAGCGCCAGTTCGACTACGCCGCGCTCGGCCTGCGCAGTTTCTACCCCGGCGCGCTCGTCCGCTTCGACGGCCGCTTCCACCGCCTCGCCGATCCGTTCCGCCAGCTCCTCGACGCCACCGGCACCATCCTCTCCCCCATCGGCACGTTCAAAGACAAGCTGCGGGTGGCGAAGCTGCGCTCCGAACTCGTCAACAGCTCCCTCGCCGACCTCTTCGCGCGGGACGAGATGACGACGATCGAAGCCCTGCGCGACCGCTACCACTTCTCCGAGAACATCATCGAGCGCTTCTTCCGGCCGTTTTTCGGGGGCATCTTCTTCGATCCCGCGTTGCAGACGTCGAGCCGGATGTTCGACTTCGTCTTCCGGATGTTCGCCCTCGGAGACACCGCGTTGCCGGCTGAGGGCATGGAGGCCCTGCC
>JAWWAN010000584.1:0-2554 GCA_033721675.1 Rhodothermales bacterium
CGATCTCCAGCTCGTCGGCCAGCTCTTCCAGGTTGGGCGCGCGTTCGTGCTCCTGGGCCAGCTTGGCGCTCGTCTTGCGGATCTTGGAGATCGTGCCGATGCGGTTGAGCGGCAGGCGGACGACGCGGCTCTGCTCGGCGAGGGCCTGGAGGATGGCCTGGCGGATCCACCAGACGGCGTACGAGATGAACTTGAAGCCGCGCGTCTCGTCGAACCGCTGGGCGGCCTTGATGAGGCCGTAGTTGCCCTCGTTGATGAGGTCGGCCAGGCTCAACCCCTGCCCCTGGTACTTCTTCGCCACGGAGACGACGAAGCGCAGGTTCGCCCGGGTGAGCTTGTGGAGAGCCTCCTGATCATCCTGCTTGATGCGCCGGGCCAGATCAACCTCTTCGTCCGGCGTAAGGAGCGGAATCTGACCGATCTCTTGGAGATACTGATCCAGCATCCGCTGCTGGCGAGGGACGTACATAGACCGTCGTACGATTAGATGAGGGTGGTAGCGGTGCGCCCGATAGGCGGTACGGTTGGGTGCAGGCTCAGAGAGGAGACGGCGCGGGGGGCCTTCGCCAGCAGGGGACGCCCATCACGCGGCCCACTACCCCTGGTTCCGGGCACGGCGAAAGTTCAATCTACTCTATGCGGGCTCTCAGGCGTTGTTTCCGGCGAGGGCAAGTACGCCGTCGGCTACCCGGCGTTCCTCGCTCATGCGGGGCACCTTGGTCTGCCCGCTGACGCGCTCCTTTGTTTTCTTGAGCCAGGCGTAAAAGGTTCCCCCGGGCACGGGCACCACCTCGGGCCGGTCGAAGGCGTGGGCCTCGCGGCGGATCTGGTAGTGGCGGTTGACGGCCTGCAAGTGCCGGTCGATGGCCTGGGCGAAGGCCCCGAGGTCGGCCGGCGGCTGCTCGAACTCGACGAGCCACTGGTGCGTGGGCAGACGGTCTGCGGCCGCCTCGCGCGGGGCGATGTGGAAGTCTCGGACGCGGGCGCCGGTGGCGGTGCAGGCGGCCTCCAGCGCCGCCCGCGCCTCCTCCCCGAAGACGGCCTCGCCGTACTTGTCGATCATCTCGCTCGTCCGCCCGGCCACGACGATCTTGTGGGGGGCCGTCTGCGTGAACCGCACCACGTCTCCGAGCTGGTAGCCCCACAGCCCGCTGCACGTGGAGAGGTAGGGCGCGTACCGGACGCCGGGCTCGACGTCCGCCACCGTATAACGGCGCGGGCGCTCAGCGTCCACCTCCTCCAGCCGGACGAACTCGAAGAAGACGCCGTTGTCGAGGTGGAGGAGCATGGCGGGGTCCGCCACGTCGGTCTGAAACGAGAAGAAGCCTTCCGAGGCGCCGTAGGTCTCGACGAAGTCCAGCCCCGGCAGGCCGATCAGCTCGTCGAGCAGGTCGCGGTAGCTGCTGAGGGCGACGCCGCCGGAGATGAAGACCTGCAGGTTCGGCCAGACCTCGCCGACAGTCGTCGCGCGCGCGCCGTGTTTCGCGTTGTAGCGTTCGACGAGCAGCTTGAAGAGCACCAGCCCCCACGTAGGCGCCATCACCACGAGGCGGATGTCTTCGTCGACGGTCCGCTCGACGATGGCTTCGAGCTTGCGCTCCCAGTTGGGCAGGAAGGCGACGTCGTTGGGCACGGCCTGGAAGAGCGCGCGGAAGAAGCCCGGCGCGTGCTCGGCCACGAGCCCGCTCACCTCGCCGACGAGCGTGCCGGGGTAGTCCGGGTCCTCCTCGATGCGGCCGGGGAGGGTCAGGTGTTTGCCGAAGAGGAAGCCGGCGCGCCCCGTCTGCGCCAGATAGTGCAGCCCGGCGGCTACGCTGAAGTCGCGGTCTTTCTTCAGCATCTCTTCGGAGACGGGGATGACCTTGCCGGCCGAGGCCGTCCCGCTGGAGACCGCGAAGTGGTGGAAGCGGCCGGGCCAGGTCACGTCTTCAGCGCCCTGCCGGATGCGGGCGGCGTCGTCGCGGAGGGCCTCGTAGGTCTGGAGCGGGACGCGCGCCTGGTAGGCGGCCACCACGTCTTCGGCGCGGGCGATCTCCTCGAAGCCGTAGCGCCGGCCCCACTCGGTGGGCGCCGCCCGGCGCACGAGATCGCGCAGGAGGCGGGTCTGCGTGCCGACGGGGTCGGTGGTGAAACGGCGGACGGCGTGGAGCGGCCCGGCGGGCACTGCCTTCAACAACGTGCCGAGCATCGGAGAACCGGGAAGGGAGTCGCAGAACAGGGGCGGCGGGGTGAACGAGGCGTGCCGGGGGAGGATCCCGCGCGGCGCTACGCCAGCCGGTCGCCCGGGGCGAGGGCATAGCCGTTGAGGAAGGCGGCGGCGCCGAGGCGGCGGCGGCCCTGCTGCTGGAGTTCGACGATTTCGACGGCGCCCTCGCCGCAGGCCACCACGAGGCGCGGGCCGGCCTCCAGCACCGCGCCGGGCGCACCCGCCCCGTCGGCCCGGCGGGTGCGGTAGAGCTTCAGCAGCGTCTCGCCGTGGTGGGTCCACGCGCCGGGCCACGGCGAGAGGCCGCGCACGTGGTTGTGGACCGCCTCGGCGGGCCGCGCCCAGTCC
>JAWWAN010000585.1:0-2551 GCA_033721675.1 Rhodothermales bacterium
ACGATGAACGTGATGTCGTCGTCGCGGAGGCCGGTGTAGGCCCAGGAGCGGCTGACGGCGGCGAAGTGGTCCACGATGGCCTGCGGCGGCTGCTCGGCGACCTCGGCGAAGACGGCGCGCGTGCGCTCGTAGCCGAACATGGCGCCGCCGGCGTCGAACATCTCGGGGAAGCCGTCGCTCATCAGCAGCACGGTGTCGCCCGGCGCGAGGTCGAGCGTGGCGGCGCGGTAGGGGAAGTCGGCGAAGCCGCCGAGGGGCATCCCCTTCAGCGGGATCGCCTCGATGCCGCCGGTGGCGGCGCGGTAGACGAGGGCGGGCGGCATGCCCGCCCCGGCCAGCTCCAGCCGCCGCCCCTGGAGGCGGGCGAGGGCGAGCGCCATGTAGAGCTTGGGCAGCCCCAGCCGCCGCAGCGCCTGCGACGCCTTCGTGAGCATCGCCACGAGGCTCTCCTCGGCGGCGAGGACGTTGAAGAGACTCTTCGTGGCCGTCACCATCGTGCCGGCATTCGCGCCGTGGCCCGTGGCGTCGCCGATGGCGAGCGTGAGGGTGCCGCCGTCGTCGACGTGGAAGTCGTAATAGTCACCGCCCACCTCGGTGGCGGTCTTCATGAAGGCCGCGATGGCGACGTCCGGGTGGTCCGGCAGGACGTCCGGCAGCATCGAGAGCTGGAGCTGGCGGGCCTCTTCCAGCTCGCGGCTCTTGCGCTCGTTCTCGACGCGCAGCACGAGGGCCTGCGCCTCGGCGGCCTCGGCCTGCAGCTGCGCCTCCCGGATCTCGGCGCGCGCCCGCTCCCGCGCGATCACGCGCCGCCGCTGCACGCGGTCTACGGCCACCACGCCGCCGATGAAGAGCAGCGCGTAGAGCACGTAGGCCCACGGCGTGCGCCACCACGGCGGGCGGACCGTCAGGCCCAGGCGCGCGGGCGCCTCGCTCCAGCGGCCGTCGTTGCTGGCGGCGCGCACCTCGAACGTATAGCGGCCCGGCGGCAGGTTCGTGTAGGTGGCCGTCCGCTGCCGCCCCACCGCGCGCCAGTCTTCGTCGTAGCCCGCCAGCCGATAGGCGTACCGGTTGCCGGCCGAGGCGGCGTAGTGCAGCCCCACGAAGTCGAACGAGACGTCGTTCTCGCGATGGTCCAGCTCGACCGCCTCAGCGGCCGAGACGTGCACGTCCAGCGGGCCGCCGGTGCCCGGCACGACCGGCTCGTTGCGGATCTTCATCTCGGTGATGACCACCTGCGGCGGCGTCGGGTTGTCCGTGATCTGCTCGGGGAAGAAGGCATTGAAGCCGTTGATCCCCCCGAAGAACAGCTCGCCGCTCGGGCTCTTGAAATACGCGCCCCCGTTGAACTCGCTCGACTGCAGCCCCCGGTGGTCGACGTCGTAGACGCGGAACGCCTCGGTGCGCGGGTCGAAGCGGACGAGGCCGTTGTGGGTGCTCAGCCAGAGGTGCCCGTCATCGTCTTCGAGGATGCCGTTGACCGTGTTCGTCGGCAGGTCGCTGTTCTGCTCGGTGTAGTGGAGGAAGGCGCCGGTTTCGGGGTGGAGGCAGTTGAGGCCGCCGGCGTAGGTCCCGAACCAGAGCGTGCCGTCGGTGGCCTCGTGGATGGTGCTGACGAAGTTGTGGCTGAGCGTGTTCTCGGCGCCGGGCGTGTGCATGTACCGCTTGAATTCCTCGCCGTCGAACCGGTTGACGCCGCCGTCGGACGTAGCCACCCAGAGCGTGGCGTCGCGCGTCTGGTAGAGCCGGGTGATGCGGTTGCTGCTGAGGCTGAAGGGGTCGTCGGGGTCGTGGCGGTAGCGGCGCTGCGCGCCCGTGGCAGGGTCGAGGCGGACCAGCCCGCCGCCAAAGATCGCCACCCAGAGGTGCCCCGCCGGGTCCTGAACGAGGTCCATCACGGTCTGGCCGGGGCCGAGCTTCAGGGGCTCGTAGTGCGCGAACCGGCCCGTGCGGCGGTCGTAGCGGTCGAGGCCACCGGGGGATCCGAACCAGAGCGTGCCGTCTGCCTCTTCGAGGACGGCGCGCACCAGGCTGTGGCTGATCGAGGCCGGGTTCTTCGGGTCCTGCGCGTACCGGGTGACGGTGCCGGCGGCGCGGTCCATCCGGTCGAGGCCGGTGCCGGTGCCCACCCAGACGATCCCCTCGCTGTCCTCGTAGATCCGCCACACGAGATTCGCGCTGAGGCTGTTGGGGTCGTCGGGGTCGTGCGCGAAGTGGGCGAAGCTGCCGCCGCTGATGTTGGCGCGGCTGGCGCCGGCGAAGGCCGTCCCGGCCCAGAGCACGCCGGAGCGGTCTCCGTAGACCGGCCCTATGCGGTCCTGCCCGATGCTCGTGGGCCGGGCCGGGTTGTGGCGGTAGTGGGCCACGCTGCCTGCTGCGGGGTCGAGGCGGGCGAGGCCGGCGCCGTAGGTACCCACCCACAGCACGCCCGGCTCGGCCGGCACCTCGCCCACCCCCATCACATGGTCGCTGCCCAGCCGGTCTTTGCGGTAGGCGTCGAAGTCCTCGGTGGTGGGGTCGTAGCGGTCGAGGCCACCGGGGGATCCGAACCAGA
>JAWWAN010000586.1:0-2530 GCA_033721675.1 Rhodothermales bacterium
AGGCCCTCGAAAAAGCCGCTGCCGACCTGCGCCGCAGCACCGAGCGGATGCTCGGCGAGATGGCCAATGCCAGCCGCGCCGACCGCTACGAACGCTGGGGCCACCTCCTGATGGCCGCCCAGGGCGGGGTGCCGCCCCACGCCGACGCGGTCACGCTGCCCGACCTCTTCGCCGAGGGCGCGCCCGCCACGATCCCGCTCGACCCCGCCCGCTCGGCCGTCGAGAACGCGCAGCGCTACTACGACAAGGCGCGGCGCACGCGGCAGGCGCGCGAGCACGCCGTGGCGGCCTGCTCCGCGCCATCGACACGTACAAAGAGCTGGAGCGCTTCGTGAAGGACGAGGCCGCGGCGCTCGCTCCGTTCGTCGGCGGCCAGCGTGGCGGCGTCGAGCGGCTGCCGTTCCGGCGGTTCGACCTCGGCGGCGGCTACGAGGTGTGGGTGGGCCGCAACGCCCGCCAGAACGATGCGCTCACATTCCGCCACGCCCGGAAGCACGACCTGTGGATGCACGCGCGCGGCGTACCCGGCTCCCACGCCGTGCTGCGCCTCCCGAACCGCGACGCCGAGCCACCGCCGCCGCTCCTCCACCGGGCGGCCGCCATCGCGGCCTACTTCAGCAAGGCGCAGGGCAGCAGCCTGGTGCCCGTCATGGTCGCGCCGCGCAAGCACGTCCGCAAGCCGAAGGGCGCCGCGCCCGGCGCCGTCGTCGTCGAGCGCGAAGCGGTGGTCCTCGTCGAGCCTGCCCTGCCGGCGGAGACCGGGTAGCCCCCCGAGACGCCAGCGAACGAGAAACGCACAATCCTCCGCCCTGCCGCTGCGTATCTTCCCGCCGCTCCCTCGTTCCCCTTCCCTATTCTCTCTTCTCTGTTATGACCTGGTGGGAAGCCGTCGTGCTGGGGCTGATCCAGGGGCTCGCCGAGTTCCTGCCGATCTCGTCTTCGGGCCACCTCGTTCTCGGGCAGTATCTGCTCGGCTTCGACGCCGCGCAGGCCGACGACATCACGTTCGAGGTGTTCGTCCACTTCGGCACCGTGCTCTCCATCGTGACGGTCTACCGGCACCGCATCGGGCAGGTGCTCGCCGGCGCCTTCGGGGCGCTGCGGCGGCCCGCGGCGGTGGGCGAGGCCGTGCAGGCCGGCAGCATCGAGGAGGAGCGCGCCGGGCCGGTGGGGTCGCTCCGGCTGGCCGTCTTCATCCTCCTCTCGATGATCCCCACCGGCCTCGTCTACGTCTTCTTCGGCGACCGCCTCGAAGCGCTCTTCGCCTATCCCCGGTTCGTCTGCGGGATGCTGCTCGTCACGGGCGGCCTGCTGCTGCTGGCCCGCCTCCGCCTCCACCCGGACGGCGTGTTCTCGTGGGCCAAGGTGCTGCTCGTCGGGCTCGCACAGGGGGCCGCCATGATCCCCGGCATCTCGCGCTCCGGCGCCACCATCTGCACCGCCATCTACCAGAACGTCGATCGTAAGGAAGCGGCCGACTTCTCGTTCCTGATGTCGCTGCCCGTCATCGTCGGCGCCACGCTGCTGAAGACGGTGGAGCTCTTCGAGGTCGGCGCCGCCATCGACTGGGTCCCGATCCTGCTCGGCACCCTCGTGGCCTACGCCTCGGGGATCTGGGCCATCAAGGTCGTCCTCGCCTTCGTCCAGCGCGGCGACCTCGTGTATTTCGCGATCTACTGCTTCGTCATCGGCACCCTCGGGCTGGTATTTATTTGAGCCACTGGCCCCCAGGGACTCGGCACGGGGATCCAGGGGGCGTTCCCCAGTCCCCGCAGGGGAAATCCTTTCGTATCACATTGATACTTTCCTTACCCGCAGGCTATACTTTGCAGTGTTCGGGCCGATTATAGTGAGCGGAGTATGTGGGCGTTGCCCGGACGCCATTTTTCCACTTGCCCTCCAGCCCCGATGAAATTCCGCATCTTCGTCGTCGATGACGACAAGCATTACAGCCGTCTGCTCAGCTATCGGCTCGATAAAAACCCCGACCACGAAGTCCACGTCTACCGCAGCGGCGAGGAGGTCCTGGAGCGCCTCTCCGACCAGCCCGACCTCGTCCTGCTCGACATCATGATGCCGGGGATCGGCGGGATCGAGGCGCTGCGCCGCATCCGCGAGCGGGTGCCCGAGGTGCCCGTCATCATGGTCTCGGCCCAGGGCGTCGTCGAGCGCGCCGTCGAGTGCATGAAGCTCGGCGCCTACGACTACATCACGAAGGGCCAGGACGAGTTCGTCAAGCTCGACGTGCTCGTCAAGCACATCATCGAGAAGGTGTCGATGCGGCGCGAGCTGGAGAGCCTGCGCGGCGAGGTGGCCCGGCGCTACGGCATCGAGGGCCTCGTCGGAGACAGCGCGTCGATGAAGAAGGTCTACCGCCTCATCCAGAAAGCGCTGCGGGGGGACCTGACGGTGGCGATCCAGGGCGAGAGCGGGACCGGCAAGGAGCTCGTCGCCAAGGCCATCCACTACAACTCCGGCCGCAAGAACGGGCCCTTCGTGGTGGTCAACTGCGCCGCGATCCCGCGCGACC
>JAWWAN010000587.1:0-2528 GCA_033721675.1 Rhodothermales bacterium
GCCGTCACCGCCGCCGCCACGGCCAGCGACGACGAGGAGGAGGCCGCCACCCTCCGCTACGTCCTGGACCGCCTCGCCTACGTCCTGGACCGCCTGCCGCTGGTGTACTGACGGCGGGGGGCTCAGCCGAGCACCCGGTGGGCGAAGCCGCGCGCGGCCAGCGCGGCCTCCACCTCGGCCAGCTGCTCCCCACCGAGCGTCCGAAACGTCACCGTCACCCGCACGTGGCCGATGGGCACCGCGGCGTTGTAGCGGTCGTGCTTGACGGACTGGATGTTGGTCTGGAGCTGCGCCAGCACGTCGAGCAGGCCGTCGAGCATGCCGGGCTTGTCCGGCAGGTCCACGGCGATCTTCGCGCTGAGGCCGTCGCGGAGCAGGCCGCGCTCGATGATCTGGGTCAGCAGCGCCGGGTCGATGTTGCCGCCGCTGACGACCACGACGGCGGTGCGCCCGGCGACGTCGAGGGCGCCCGTGAGCAGCGCGGCCAGCCCGACCGCGCCGGCCGGCTCGGCCAGCAGTTTGCCGCGCTGGAGCAGGAGGTAGAGCGCGTAGGCCGTCTCCTCGTCGCCCACCGTCACCACGCGCTCCACGAGGCGCTGCACGAGCGGGAACGTGACCGAGCCCGGCACCTTGACGGCAATCCCGTCGGCGATCGTCGTCATGCTCGTCATCGGCACGATGCGGCCCTCTTCGAGGGATCGCTTCATCGACTGGGCGCCCTCGGCCTCGACGCCCACGACCTCGGCCCCCGGCCGGTGGTGCTTGACGGCCGCCGCCACGCCGGCGATGAGCCCGCCCCCGCCCACCGGGCAAAGCACCACGTCCAGGTCCGGCAGCTCGCGCACGAGTTCGAGGCCGAGCGTGCCCTGCCCCGCGATGACGCGCGCGTCGTCGAAGGCGTGGATGAAGGGCGTGCCGTGCGTCTCGGCGCGGCGGCGGGCGGCCTCGTAGGCGTCGTCGTAGATGGTGCCCTCCAGCACCACCTCGGCGCCGTAGCCGCGCGTGGCCTGGATCTTGGCCGGCGGCGCGAAGCGCGGCATGAAGACCGTGGCCGGCACCCCCATCTTCGCCGCCGCCCACGCCACGCCCTGCGCGTGGTTGCCCGCCGAGGCGCAGACCACGCCCCGCGCCCGCTCGTCGCTGGTGAGCTGGCGGATCGTGTTGTAGGCGCCGCGCAGCTTGAACGAGCCCGCGTTCTGGAGATTCTCCAGCTTGAGGTAGACCGCGCCGCCCGTCCGCTCCGAGAGCAGCTTCGAGCGGACGAGCGGCGTCCGCTTGACCACGCCTTCCAGCGCGGCGTCGGCTGCTTCGATGGCGTCGTAGGAGAAGGCGGGCATAGGATGGCGAGACGGTATGGAGAGGAGAAGGTGCGGGGAACGAACGGAGGCGTGAAGGAATGGCGGCTCCGGCCCCATGGGCCTCCGCTCAGGATGACCTGGAGAAGAACGGCGCCTGGCCGGCCGGCGCCGAAAACGGTTGAGATAACGGCAGCGTTTACCTATCATCTGCGAAGTCTCGGTGAAGACGCCCCCGTCCCCTTCCCTCTTCGCTCTTCCCCACCCACGCCGATGTACGAGACCATCTTCGTCCCCGTCGACAACTCCGAGCACTCGATGGCCTCCATCGACCTCGCCGTGGTGCTGGGCCGGCTGCTGGACGCGCACCTCGTGGGTAGCCATGCCTATGCGGCCCGCATGCACGACTACCGCTTCAAGCAGATGGAGTACACGCTCCCGGAGGAATACCTGCTCGAAGAGGAGATGGAGAAGCAGCGCAAGGTCCACGACACCCTCATCACGATGGGCCTGGAGCTGATCTCGGACTCCTACCTCGTGGTGATGGAGGAGCGCTGCAAGGAAGCCGCCCTGCCGTTCCAGCCCAAGATGTACGACGGCAAGAACTGGAAGGTCATCGTGCAGGACGTCGAGGAGAGCGGCTACGACCTCGTCATCCTCGGCGCGCTCGGCCTGGGCGCCGTCAAAGACTCCGTCCTGGGCAGCGTCTGCGAGCGCGTCTGCCGCCGCGTCCGCTCGGCCGACGTGCTCGTGATGAAGAACACCGCCCCGATGGAGGAGCAGCTCGCGCCCACCGGCGGCGACGGCGACGTCGGGCACGAGGCCGGCGGCTCCATCGTCGTCTGCATCGACGGCAGCCCGGAGTCCTTCGCCGGCCTGAAGACCGCCCTCGAGCTCGGCCGGAAGCTCGGCAAGGAGGTCGAGGCCGTCTCGGTCTACGACCCCTACCTGCACTACGCGATGTTCAACAGCATCGTCAACGTGCTCACCGAGCGCGCCTCCAAAGTCTTCCGTTTCAAGGAGCAGGAGCAGCTCCACGAGGAAGTCATCGACACCGGCCTGGCGAAGATCTACCAGTCGCACCTCGAAGTGGCCCGGCGGATCGCCGCCGACGACGGCTACGACCTCAAGATCACCCTGCTCGACGGCAAGGCGTTCGAGAAGATCCTCCAGTACACCCGCCGCGAACGCCCGTGGCTGCTCGTGATGGGCCGCATCGGCGTCCACAGCGAC
>JAWWAN010000588.1:0-2519 GCA_033721675.1 Rhodothermales bacterium
GAGCGGGAGGCGATGGCCGGCATCGACGAGAAACGCCTCGACCAGGTCGTCGCCGGGGCGATCCTCGTGGACGTGCTGCTCAAGGACCTGGCGGTGGACCACCTCCGGATCTCGCCGCACGCGTTGCGCGAGGGCATGGTGGTCCACTACATCGAGCAGAACCACGGGCGGCTGGAGCACCTCGCGGCGCACGTGGGGGTGCGGCGGCGCAGCGTCTATGAACTCGGGCACCGGTGCCACTGGGAGGAGGGCCACGCCCGCCACGTCGCCTCCCTCGCGCTCGGCCTCTTCGACGCCCTGCGCCCCCTGCACGGGCTCGGCGATGCCGAGCGTGAATTGCTCGAATACGCCGCGCTCCTCCACGACGTCGGCTACCACATCAGCCGGCGCAGCCACCACAAGCATTCGTGCTACCTGATCCAGCACGCGGATCTGCGCGGCTTCCAGCCCGAGGAGATCGACGTGATGGCCTACGCGGCTCGCTACCACCGGAAGGCCCTCCCGAAGAGCAAGCACACGGACTTCCAGCGCCTCCCGAGGGCCACCCGCTCGACCGCCGTGCAGCTGGCGGCGTTGCTGCGCCTCGCCGAAGGGCTCGACCGCAGCCACTACCAGAACGTGCGCGCCGTCCACGTGCATCTGAGCGACACGGAGGTGCGGCTCCGGCTGGAGACCGAGAGCGACCCGCAGATCGACGTCTGGGGCGCCACCCGCGCGGCCGATCTGTTCGAGCACGTCTACGACCGTGCGGTGACGGTGGAAGTCGTCTCTCGGGAGGCCGTCGAGGGGTAGTGCGGGCGGCGGTGGGAGGCCTGTTCGGAGCGCCGGCCGGGCTCCGCTCCGGGGTCACAAGATTTTGTTATTATCGCGGAGTATCTTGCGGCGTCGCAACGGGGCAGGGGGGGGGTAATCCGCCCGTTTAACCGGATCTTGGTTTGTCGAGGGCCGGGGGTGATGCCTAGCTTTACCCTGCTCCGCCCCGGTGGGCCGCGGCTCCGGCTCGGCCTGCCTGCCATCATCTTCACCCACCGCATGTATGGCCGCGCAACTGTGGTTTTTCTTCCTGGCGATCGTCGCCGTGGCTGCCGCACTCGGGATGCTCATCGCGCGCAACCCGGTGAACAGCGCGCTGTGGCTGGTGCTCAACCTGTTCTGCATCGCCGCGCTCTACATCACGCTGCACGCCCAGTTCATCGGGGTCATCCAGATCCTGGTGTACGCCGGCGCCATCATGGTGCTGTTCCTGTTCGTCATCATGCTGCTCAACCTGTCCGCCCTCCCCACGGTGGAGCAGTTCGGATGGAAACGCGCCATCGCGTTCCTGCTGGGGATGGGGGTGCTGGCGCAGCTGGTCTACATCGTCGCGGCCGGGCTGGGCGCGCTGCCGGCGCCGGTGCCGGCGGAGCGGGCCGCCGAGGCCGGCACGGCCCTGGAGATCGGCAAGGAGCTCTTCACGCGGTACGCGCTCCCCTTCGAGGTCATCGGCATCCTGCTGCTCGTGGCGACGATCGGCGCGCTGATGCTCGCCAAACGCCGCTTTGTGTGACCCCGCCGCCCGCAGCCGAAGGCCCCCCGCCCCGCTGAGGGCCGAAGAAACCCGACGCACCCCACCATGGAAATCACCCTCAACTGGTACCTGAGCCTGAGCGCGGTGCTGTTCACCATCGGCGTGCTCGGCGTGCTCTTCCGGCGCAACGCCATCGTCGTGCTGATGTCGATCGAGGTGATGCTCAACGCCGTCAACCTGACGCTGGTGGCGCTGAGCCAGGCCATGGCCGACCCCGCCGGGCAGATCCTGGTCTTCTTCGTGATGAGCGTGGCCGCAGCCGAGGCCGCCGTCGGGCTCGCCATCGTGATCGCCATCTTCCGGGGCAAGATGACGGTGGACATCACCGAGATCAACCTGTTCAAATACTAGGTTCCTGGTCTCAGGGTGTTCGGGGAGATGCCGCCCGGCGGAGCCCCCGTGCAGCCTGCCACCCTTCAACCTGCAACCCACCTCATGGAACCTGATTTTCTCGTCCGCCTGATCCTGCTGCTCCCGCTGGCCGGAGCGGTCATCAACGGCCTGATGGGGCTGTTCATCCCGGCGATGCGGCGGAACGAAGCCGTCGTGGGCGGGCTGGCGACGGCGTTCGTGGCGATTCCGTTCCTGTGCACGCTGGTGCTCTTCCTGAGCTATGAAGGCGAGCCGCTCATCGCGAACTACTTCACGTGGATGGCGGCGGGCGACCTGAGCGTGGACTTCGCCTACCGCGTCGATGAGCTGTCGCTGCTGATGACGCTCGTGGTCACGGGCGTGGGTGCGCTGATCCATCTCTACTCGATCGGCTACATGCATGGCGACCCGGGGTACTGGAAGTTCTTCGCGTACCTCAACCTGTTCATCTTCGCCATGCTCAACCTCGTCCTCGGGGACAACCTGCCGGTGCTGTTCCTGGGCTGGGTGGGCGTGGGGGTGTGCTCTTATCTGCTCATCGGCTTCTGTTTCACCGAGTAACAGCACCGGCAGGTTGTCC
>JAWWAN010000589.1:0-2511 GCA_033721675.1 Rhodothermales bacterium
CAGCTCGGCGGCGGGGAAGATCTGAAAATCCGGCTGCGGCACACGCGTGAGGCGGCGGTAGGCCTGGACGAAGTGCAGCAACCCCTCGCTGCGCCGCTCGATGGTGCGGACGGCGCCGCGCACGTCTTCGAGCGTCTCCTCGGGAGGCGCGGCGGCCTCGGCAGGTGGTACGAGGGCCGGCGCCTGGGCCTCGTCCAGCAGCGTGCGGGCCGTGCCGGCGAGCGAGGCGATCGGCGCCACGGAGTTCATGATCTCGTGCGTGAGCACGCGCGTGAGCTTCTGCCATGCCTCGATCTCGCGCTCTTCGAGCTCGCGCTGGATGTCCTGGATCGAGACGAGCTTGTAGAGATCGCCGCGCAACTTGATCTCGGTGGCGTAGACGGCCAGGGGCAGCAGCTCGGCGTCGTCGACGACCTTGACGAGCGCCTTCTCGCCGTAGTGCAGCCCGGCGAGGGTATCGACGAGCTCGGGGCTGAAATCTTCGAGCGCGCGGATGTTGCGCAGGCGCGGCACGCGCAGCAGCCGCTTGGCGGCGGCGTTGATGAGGTGGACGGTGCCGTCGCGCGTGAACGAGATGAGCCCGATGCCGACGTGCTGCATCACGGTTTCGAGGTAGCGGTAGCTCTCCTCCTTCTCGGCGCGGGCGGCGCGGAAATCGTTCATCACGGCCCGAAGGGCCTCGTTCAGCTCAGCGTACGACGCCCCGCGCCCGCCGGCGCCAAAGCTCTGGGCGAAGTCGCTGTAGCGGATCGAGCGGAGCAGGCGGGCCAGGTCGTGGTTCGTCCGCTCCACGTAGCGGACGAGGGCCGCGACCTCGTAGGCCGCCACGAGCGCCACCAGCCCGGCGGCCACGTAGCTGGCCGTGTAGAGCGCCAGCCCCAGCGCCGCCGCCAGCGTCGCCGCCAGCAGCAGCACGCGCAGCACCACCTGTATGCGGAAATGACGGTACATGCGAGGAAGCGGGAGGTTGATCGGAGCGCGCGGAGCGAGGGTGCTAGAAGGAGCATGGAGCGGACGCCGGGACGCATGCCGGGCGCCCTCCCTCTTCCCTCCTGGCCCTTTCCGCTTCCCCGCTCACAACCCGTATTTCTCCAGGCGGCGGTAGAGCGAGGCGCGGGTCAGGCCGAGTTCGTCGGCGGCGCGGCTGATGTTGCCGCTGTGCGCGTCGAGGGCCTTGCGGATGACGAGGCGCTCCACCTCTTCCAGGTTGTAGGTGTCGAAGACGAAGCCGTTGGCGGGCGTCGCCTGGTGATGGCCGGCGAAGAAGAAGTCCTCGGGCTGGAGGAGAGACGTCTCGGTCATGATCAGCGCCCGCTCGATCATGTGCTCCAGCTCGCGGATGTTGCCGGGCCAGTGGTAGGCCGCCAGCTTCTTGAGCGCCCCCGGCGCCACGCCCTTGACGGCCTCCTTGCCGTACTTGCGCGCGTAGCGCTCCAGAAAATGATCCACCAGCATCGGCAGGTCGTCCAGCCGCTCGCGCAGCGGCGGCACCCGGATCTCGACCGTGTTGACGCGGTAGAGCAGGTCCTGCCGGAACGTCTCGGCGCGCACCATCTCGTAAATGGGCCGGTTCGTGGCGCAGACGAGCCGCACGTCCACGGGCACGGCCTTGTTCGAGCCCACGCGGGTGACCTCGCGGCGCTGCAAGGCGGTCAGCAGCTTGGCCTGGAGCGGGAGCGAGAGGTTGCCGATCTCGTCGAGGAAGAGGGTCCCGCCGGAGGCCACCTCGAAGCGCCCGGCGCGGTCCTCGCGGGCGTCGGTGAAGGCGCCCTTGACGTGCCCGAAGAGTTCGCTCTCGAAGAGGGTCTCGGAGAGCGCGCCCATGTCTACCGGCACGAAGACCTCGGCGGCGCGCTGCGAGGCCCGGTGGAGCGCGCGCGCCACGAGCTCTTTGCCGGTCCCGTTCTCGCCCAGGATGAGCACGCTCGCGTCCGTGCCCGCCACCTTGCCGATGGTCTCGAAGACGCGGCGCATGGCCGGCGCGGCGCCGCCGACGAACTCCTGGTACGGCGCTTCGAGGTCGTCGCTGAGGCGGCGCTGGCGCTCGCGCCAGCGGGCGGCCTCGTCGCGGGAGCGGCGCAGGTTCATCGCCGAGGAGAGCGTCGCCAGGAGGCGCTCGTTCTGCCACGGCTTGAGCACGAAGTCCGTGGCGCCCTCCTTGATGGCCCGCACGGCCGTCTCGACGGCGCCGTAGGCCGTGATGAGCACGACGACGGCCGAGGGGTCGATTTCCAGGATCCGGTCCAGCCAGTGAAACCCCTCGCGCCCGCTCGTGACGTCCTGGCGGAAGTTCATGTCCAGCAGGATGAGGTCGTACGTCTCGTTCGCCAGCAGCGCCGGGATGCGCTCGGGGTTGGGCTCGGTATGGACGCGGCGGGCGTGCTTCTTCAGCAGCAGCCGGAGGGCGTGCAGCACGTCCTCGTCGTCGTCGACGATCAGGATCGAGCCGAAGAGCGGGTCGCGCATGGGGGTGGGTGCAGGGCGGGGAGCGTAGCGGGCGGGCGGGGCGGG
>JAWWAN010000590.1:0-2505 GCA_033721675.1 Rhodothermales bacterium
CCGCGAGGGCCAGGAGCAGGAGGGCGGAGAGCAGGCGAGGCATCGGCAGGGAGGCCAGGGAGGGCGAGACGGTACGGTACCGCAGCCACCGCCCGCCGTTCGGCCGGACTCGACGGAACGGTACCATTCCGTCGATAGCCGCGCGCCGGCCTCTGGTTCCCTCTCCGGCCCCTCAGGCGGCCGCATACGACCGTGCGGGCACGGCGAAGCGGGCCAGCACGAGCCCGGCCAGGATCCACGAGGTCCAGTCGTAGGCCGCCTGCATGAGCTCGAACGACCACGCGTGGTAATTCCACACGGGCTCGCCCAGGTTGGCCCAGACCGCCACGACGAGCCCCACCGACGCCACGAACCCGGCGCGCCGGCGGTAGGTGGTCAGCGCCGGCGCGGCCGTGCGCAGCAGCAACGCCATGAGCAGCGCCGAGACGAACATGTGGAGGAAGCCGAGCACGAAGACGGCCGGGCTCATCACGGGCATTCCCTCCGCGTGGATCATCACCGTCGCCAGCGGCCCCTCGTCGTGGCGCGCGGCCGCCGCCTCGAACCCACCCTCGCGCTGGACGTCCGGGAAATAATAGGTGCCCGAAGCAGGTATGTGATCGCGCAGGCTTTCCCAGACGGCCACCTCGTCCTCCAGGTCGAGGTGCTGGAAGGCAGGATTGGGCCAGGGCGTCCCCCAGAACAGGAAGCCCCAAATGAACAGGGTGAGGGTGGCCAGGAAGGTGCCGAGCAGCAGCTTTTTCATCGCGATCTCCGGTGGGTGAGGGGTGGCGCCGTCAAGGTCGCCCCGCCGGATGACAGCCCGGTGGCACCCCGGAGGGCGAGGTTGCCGGAAAGCGCCGCGCGCGGGTTCTGCGCCCGGACTCCCGGACGCTCCGTATATTCCCCGAGCCGCACCGACCCAGCCGTACCCGCTCCATGAGCCTGCTTTCCGAAGACGTGCAGTACCTGCCCGGCGTGGGGCCGAAGAAGGGCGCCGTGCTGGCCGAGGCCGGTGTCCATACCGCGCGCGATCTGCTGCACTACTTCCCCCGCCGCTACCTCGACCGCTCCACGACGACGCTCGTGCGCGACCTCGACGAGCACGGCCCGGCCGTCACCGTCGTGGCTACCGTCCGCGCGATGAACCTGGTGCCGGGCAAGCGGATGAAACGCTTCGAGCTGCTCGCCGAAGACGCCGAGGGCGGGCGGATGAAGTGCGTCTGGTTCCGCGCGCACGGCTACATCCGGCGCATCTTCAAGGTCGGCGAGCGCGTCGCCTTCCATGGCAAGGTGCAACGCTTCGGCCGGACGTTCTCGATGACGCATCCGGACTTCGACAAGCTCGACGACGACGGCCCCGCCCTCGACACCGGCCGCATCATCGCGCTCTACCCCGGCGGCGCCGCCTTCGAGAAGGTCGGGCTGACGAGCCGGACGTTTCGCCGCCTCCTCTACGCCCTCTTCAAGGAGCGCGGCCTGGAGCTGGGCGAGCTCTTCCCCGCCTGGCTCACCGAGCGGTTCGACCTGATGGAGGGGCGCGTGGCGCTCCGCGCCGTCCACTTCCCGAAGAGCCAGGTGGAGCTGGCGCGCGCCCGGGAGCGGCTCAAGTTCGAGGAGCTGTTCTTCATCCAGCTCATGCTGGCCCTCACCCGCCAGACGCGCCGCGAGGTGGCCGGCCCCACGCTCGGCCCGCCCGGCCCGCTCTACCACCGGTTTCTCGACGAGGTCCTGCCCTTCGACCTCACCGGCGCCCAGCAACGCGCCCTCGCGGACGTCATCGCAGACACGCAGACCGGCCACCAGATGAACCGGCTCGTGCAGGGGGACGTCGGCAGCGGCAAGACCGTGGTGGCCGTGGCCGCCATGCTGCACGCCATCGACAACGGCTTCCAGGGCGCCTTCATGGCCCCCACCGAGATCCTCGCCGAGCAGCACTACGCGAATCTGCAGGACTACCTGGAGCCGCTCGGCCTGACGGTCCACCTGCTCGTCGGCGGCCAGCGCAAGACGCTCCGCGAGGAGATCCTGGCGGACGTAGCCGAAGGCCGGGCGCACGTCGTCGTCGGCACGCACGCCGTCATCCAGGACGGCGTCGCGTTCCAGAATCTGGGGATGGCCGTGGTGGACGAGCAGCACCGCTTCGGCGTGATGCAGCGCGCCGAGCTGTTCTCCAAGGGCGCGAACCCGCACATGCTCCTGATGACGGCCACGCCCATCCCGCGCTCCCTCGCGATGACGGTCTACGGCGACCTCGACGTGTCCGTGATCGACGAGCGCCCCGCCGGCCGCAAGCCCATCATCACCAAGCTTTTCTCGGAGAAGCGGCGCGGCGAGATGCACCAGTTCCTCCGCGAGCAGCTCCGCGAGGGGCGGCAGGCGTACGTCGTCTATCCCCTCGTCGAGGAAAGCGAGAAGCTGGACCTGAAGGACGCCGAGACCGGCTTCGAAACCCTCACGGAGGAGTTCCGCCCCTACGCGGTCGATCTCGTCCACGGGCGGATGTTCTCGTACGAGAAGGAGGAG
>JAWWAN010000591.1:0-2484 GCA_033721675.1 Rhodothermales bacterium
CCCGCCCGCGCCGCAGCGAGCGGCCCCTCGTGGTCGTCACCGAGTATGCACGTGTGGAGGGGCTGGACGTGCCGCGCCGCCGCCGCCTCGAAGGCTCGACCCAGATGAAACGCCGCCTGCGCACCTACACGGTGCTCTATTCCTACCAGGCTCGCTACGACGACTACCGGTTCTTCCGGCGGTAAGCGGGGACTGATGGACTGGTGGACTGGAAGATAGCTGAAGCCCCGCCTTCTTCCCCATTTTCCCTTCGCCGACCCCGACCTCAGGAACCTGCTGGTGAGGTGCCGGCTTAGGGGGGCATGCCTGCCGAAGCGCCCATCCACTCATTCGAGACCACCGTCGCGTTTCTGCGGCGGCGGCTGGCGGAGCCGCTGCCCGGCACTGAGGCGCAGCTCGCCATGGCCCCCCTCTACCGGCAGGATGCCACGATGGCCCGGGTGGATGGCAAGCCCTGCCGCGAGGCCGGCGTGCTCGCCCTCGTCTTCCCCCTGGCCGGCGAGCCCGCCCTCCTGCTCACCGTCCGCCGCGACGATCTGCCGGACCATCCCGGACAGGTGTCGTTTCCCGGCGGGCGGCGCGAGCCGGGCGAGACGCTGCGCGAGGCCGCCCTGCGCGAAGCCCACGAAGAAGTCGGCCTCCACCCCGGCGCCGTGGAGGTGCTGGGGCCGCTGACGCCGCTCTACATCCCGCCGTCCAATTTCTGCGTCTACCCGTTCGTCGGCGTGGCGGCCGTGCTGCCGGCGCTGCGCCCGCAGGACGCCGAGGTGGAGGCGCTGCTTCCGGCCCCCCTCCCGCACCTGCTCGACCCCGCCACGCATCGCCGCGAGCCGTGGACGCTGCGCGGCCAGCAGGTGGAGGTCCCGTTCCTGCACGTGGAGGGCCGCAAGGTGTGGGGCGCTACCGCGATGATGCTCGGCGAACTCCTGGCGCTGTTCCGGTAGGATTCCGGGTGCGCGCCCCGACCGGCATCCTCACGCCTGCCGCGCCACCTCGTTTTTGATGCGGCGGTAGATGGCGCTGAGGCCGCGCGTGCGCTGCATACCGAGGAGATTCGCGAGGCCGAGGCGGTGGAGCACGTCGCCGGGCGCCGCCGCCACCGCGTCGGGCGTGGCGCCGTCGAAGGCTTCCACCATGATGGCCGTGAAGCTGCGGGCCGTGGGCGCCTCCTCCGGGACGTCGGCGTGGATCGCCACGCGCCCGTCCTTCACCTCCACCATCAGGAAGACCGGAGACTGGCACTCGTGGACCATGTTGAGGCCCCGGTCTCGGAGGGGGTGATAGGCTTCCGGGAGGGGCGGCAAGCGCGCGGCATAGTCGAGCAGCAGCTCCAGCCGCGTCTCGTCGTCCACCATCTGGAAGTCGTCGGCTATGGCGTCGAGCGTCGTCATGCGGTCGGCATTCGGGTAGGCAGTTCAGGGAGCCAGGGGAAGGTCGGCGGTGCGCCACAGGCCGAGGCTCTTGTCGCGGTACCGCCCGCCGCCCTCGGTACACTCTTCGCCGAGCAGGCGCAGCGGCGGCGGCAGGGCGAAGGGCGGCCGTTCCAGGTTGAGCACGCGCCAGTCTCCCGTGACGATGTCTTCGTTGACGGTGCAGGCGGGGAACGTGGTGGTGAGCAGGTACGGGATGGCGCTGCGCCGCACGTTGGCGAAAGCGCGAAAGATGGCCTCGAACGACAGATGCACGAGGGCGTCGCGGCACAGCAACAGATCGGCCTCGGGGAGGGCGTCGGCCGTCAGGTCCAGCACCACGAAGCGGCGCGTGGCGGTACCATAGCGTTGCTGGTTCTCGGCCACCAGTTCCGGCACCACGTCCGCGCCGATGTAGGCGATGCCGGGCAGCGGCACGTGCCGCATCCAGCCGAAGTCCCCGCAGGGGAGGTCGAGGAGCGTCCGCACGCCCAGCGCGTCCAGCAGCGGCGGCAAGGCCTGCTCGATGCGGCGGGTCTGCCGCCGGCTCGCGCCCGCGCCGGAGACGGAGTCGTCCCCGCCCCAGTGGTTCGTCCGGTAGATCTGCCGGAACGTCTCGGCGGCCGAGAGGCGGGTGCCACGCTCGGCGAGCTTCTCGAAGTGGTAGGGGTCGAACGGGACCCCGTCGCGGCGCGCCGTCATCGGGCCGGTACGGCCGCGCCCTTCTCGACGGGCACGCCGACGAGGTTGCCCCACTCGGTCCACGAGCCGTCGTAGTTCTTCACGCGGTCGAAGCCGAGGAGGTACTTGAGCACGAACCAGGTGTGGCTGCTGCGCTCGCCGATACGGCAGTAGGCGATGGTTTCGGCGTCGGGGTCGAGGCCCTGCTCGCCGAGGTAGATCGCTTCGAGCGCCTCGCGGTCTTTGAAGGTGCCATCGTCGTCTGCGGCGCGGCTCCAGGGGACGCTCTTGGCGCCGGGGATGTGGCCGCCGCGCATCGCTCCTTCCTGCGGATAGTCCGGCATGTGGATCACCTCGCCTCGGTACTCGCCCGGCGAGCGGACGTCCACCATCG
>JAWWAN010000592.1:0-2482 GCA_033721675.1 Rhodothermales bacterium
CGCCGCACCGCGCTCCAGCCGGCCGGCATCGACTCCGTCGCTTTCTTCCTCGACGGCGCGCCGCTGGCCGACGTCCTTTCGCTCCGGGGCGATGGCTGACGGCGGCGCCGGTCCCATGCTCAACCTGCCCGCCTACGCGTTCCGCACGCGCGAGCAGGGCGGGCGGGCGATGATCTTCGACCCGGTCCGCCGCAAGTACGTCCGCCTGACGCCGGAAGAGTGGGTACGTCAGCACTTCGTGCAGTTCCTCATCCGCGAGCAGGGCGTGCCGGCCGCCCTCGTCGCCATCGAGATGGGCTTCACCTACCAGGGGATGGGGCGGCGGGCCGACGTCGTCGTGCACGACCGGCGGGGGCGGCCGCTGCTGATGGTCGAGTGCAAGGCGCCGTCCGTCGAGATCCGGCAGGCCGTCTTCGATCAGGTGGCGCGGTACAACAAGGTGGTGCAGGCGCGCTACCTCGTCGTCACCAACGGCCTCGTCCATTACTGCTACGTGCCCGACTACGAGGCCGGCGCCTACCACTTCCTCGATGCCCTCCCGGCCTACGAGGCCCTGTGACGGGGGCGGGGATGCCCGGCGAATTCTCGCCGAATGCGGCCTCGGGCCGGCATCGCGGGGCGCCCGCGCCGGTATATTGTCGCTCCGTCTCATCCCACCGTAGCCCCGAAGCCATGGCCGACGCGTACCGCCGCGAACTGGAGATCGCCGTCGAGGCTGTCCGCGAGGCGGCGCAGCTGTGCCGCGCGGTGCAGCGCGAGCTGGACCCCGGCGTGCTGGAGAAGAAAGACCGCAGCCCCGTCACCGTGGCGGACTTCGGGAGCCAGGCGCTCGTCTGCCGGCGGTTGCGCGCGGCCTTTCCGGACGACCCGATCATCGCCGAAGAAGACGCCACGGCCCTGCGCGCCGACGAGGGCGCCGCGCTGCGCGAGCAGGTCGTCCGCCGCGTCCACGCGGTGCGCCCGGACGCCGCCGCCGCCGATGTGCTGCGCTGGATCGACTATGGCAACGCGCATGCGTACACCCCTCGGTTCTGGACGCTCGACCCGATCGATGGCACCAAGGGATTCTTGCGAGGCGAGCAGTATGCCGTGGCGCTCGCGCTCATCGTGGAGGGGCGCGTCGTGGCGGCGGCGCTGGCCTGCCCGAACCTGCCGTCCTATCCCGAGGCCGGCGCGAAGGCCGGTGGCGTCTATGCCGCCGTGCGAAGCGGTGGCGCGTTCCGCCTGCCGCTGGAGGGCGCGGGCAGTGCCGAGCCGGTGCGGGTGAGCACCCTGGCCGATCCGGCCGAGGCGCGCTTTTGCGAGTCCGTCGTCTCCGCGCACAGCTCGCACGGCGATGCCGCCGCCGTCGCCGAGCGCCTGGGGATCGCCGCGCCGCCGGTGCGGTTGGACAGCCAGGCCAAGTACGCCGTCGTGGCGCGCGGGCAGGCGGACATCTACCTGCGCCTCCCCACGCGCAAGCACTACGTGGAGAACATCTGGGACCATGCCGCCGGCGCGCTCGTCGTCGAGGAGGCCGGCGGGCGCATCACGGACGTGACCGGCACCCCGCTCGACTTCGGCCACGGCCCGAAGCTGGCCCGCAACCGGGGCGTCGTGGTCACCAACGGCCCGCTCCACGAGGCCGTCGTCGGCGCGCTCGGGGCGGTGGGGGTGGCATAGGAAGACCCTACGCCGGCACCTCGCCGAAAGCCTCCACGAGCTGGCGGCAGGCCTGTTCGAGGACGGGCATCTCTTTGGCGAAGCAGAAGCGGAGGCGGTCCTCGCCGTCGGCGGGGTTGCCGAAGAACGAGGGGCCGGGCACCGTCGCCACGCCGGCCTGCCGGACCAGCGTCTCCGAAGCGGTGCGGGCGTCGGCGAAGCCGCCGAGTCGCTCGCGCAGCGGGCCGAAGCCGGCGAGGACGTAGTAGGCCCCCTGCGGCCACGGCACGTCGAAGCCGATGCGTTCGAGCGTCTCGCACATGAGCTGGCGCTTGGCGGCGTAGGCGGTCTGCATCTGCTCGAAGTAGGAGGGATCGAGGGGCAGGGCATCCGCCATGCCGTACTGGAGCGGGGCCGGCGCGCAGATGTAGATGAGGTCGTTCAGCAGCCCCATCTTGTCGATCACCGGCGGCGGCGCGACGGCATACCCCAGCCGCCATCCGGTCATGTTGTACGTCTTCGAGAAGCCGCTGAGCGTGATGGTGCGCGGGTAGGCGCCGGGCAGGCTCGCCAGCGAGACGTGCTCCCGGCCGTCGTAGAGCATGTACTCGTAGATCTCGTCGGTGATGGCATAGAGGTCGTGGCGCTCCATCAGGTTGAGCACGCGCCCCAGCTCGTCGAGACGCTCTCCGGACGACGGGTTCATCACCGTGTGCGCGGCGTGGGTGATCTCGTAGTAGCGCCACATGTCCATGGCGATGCCTCCGGGCTCCCGGTCCGGCGTGGCCGGAGGAGCGCTCAGCGGGGCAGATCGAGCCGTGCCTCGATGGCCTTGCGGACC
>JAWWAN010000593.1:0-2475 GCA_033721675.1 Rhodothermales bacterium
GACAAGGTCGGGCTCGTGCTCTTCTCGGACCGCATCGAGCTGTTCGTCCCTCCGAAGAAAGGCCGGCGCCACGTGCTACGTCTCCTGCGCGACGTCTTCGCCCACGAGGCGGCCGGGCGCGGCACGGACGTCACCGCCGCGCTCGACCATGCCCTGCACGTGCTCCACCGCCGCTCCATCGTGCTGCTGCTGAGCGACTTCCTCGACGACGGCTTCGAGCGCCCCCTGCGGATGCTCGCCCGCCGCCACGACGTCGTGGCGATCCACCTGCACGACGCCCGCGAGACCGCGCTGCCGCCCGTCGGCCTGCTCGAAGCCACCGACCCCGAGACGGGCGTCACGCACGTGCTCGACACCCGGAACCGCCGCACGCGCCATGCCTTCGCCGACGCGGCCCACGAGCAGCAGCGCCGGCTGGAGCGCCTCCTGCGCCGCGCCCGGGTGGACCGCGTCGAGGTGCGCACGGGCGACGACTTCGTGGAGCCGCTGGTGCAGTTCTTCCGCCGCCGCAACCGGGGCCGTTAGCGTGATGACTCGGGGCTTTCTCACCGGCGTATTCGTGGCCCTCGCCATGGCGGCCCCCGCACAGGGGCAGCGCGTCGAGGCCTATTTCTCCGCGGACACCGTGGCCGTGGGGGACCGCTTCGAGCTCGTCCTGGTGACTGAGCATCCGTTCCGTTATACCCCCCTCTTCGCGGAGGCGGACACGCTGTTTGGGGACCTGGAGGTGCTGGGCGTGGTGACGCGGGGCGGGCACTACCTGGGCGCGGACGCCCCCGGCATCCGCCGCGACAGCATCGTCTACGCCGTCACCACGTTCGCGCTGGACTCCGCCAACGTGCCGCCGCTGCGCGTGCCGATGGCGTCTGAGACGGACACCGTGCAGGCGGTCTCGGCGCGGCTCGTGCTGCCGGTGCGCTCCCTCGTCCCGCCCGGCACCGAGGCCCCGAAGGACCTCGCGCCTCTCGTCGAGTTTCCCGGCCCGCGCTGGCCGCTGGTCCTGATCGCCCTCCTCCAGATCCTGCTGCTGGCGGCGCTGTTCTACTACCTGTGGCGGCAGCGCCCGCAGCCCGCCGAGCCCCCTCCGCCGCCGGCACCGCCCCCGCCCCCCGCCTCGCCCTACGACGAAGCCCTGCGCCGCCTCCGCGCCCTCGACGACGCCCCGGTGGATGTGCCCGAGGCGGCCAAGGCGTTCTTCGTGGAACTCGCCGACCTGCTGCGGACGTACCTCGAACGGCGTATCGGCGTGCCGGCGCTCGAACGGGCGACGAGCGAGCTGCTGGCCGAGCTGGAGCGGCCCGAGATCCGCTACCGGCTTCCGGCGGCCGGCCCGGCGCACGTCCGGGCCGTGCTCGGCCTGGCCGACCTCGCCAAGTTCGCCGACGTGCACCCGCCGGAGCCGGAGGCCCGCGCCGCGCTGGACCAGGCCCGGCAGGCCATCAACGTCATCGAGACCAAGCTCCACCAGGTCACGGCCCGGCAGGAGCGCCCTGCCGAGGTGCTGGAAAGCCGCGCCTGAGACCGTCCCGTTCGCCTGATTCTTCTTCTCTGCCGCATGCCCGCCCCCGCTCACCCCTTCTCCGATGTGCTCGTGGCGCGGCTGGCGCGGGCCGAGCGCGTGGCCGCGCTCACCGGTGCCGGCATCAGCGCCGAGAGCGGCATCCCGACGTTCCGCGACCCGGGCGGGCTGTGGAAGCAGTTCAGGCCCGAGGAACTGGCCAACGTGCACGCCTTTCTCCGCAACCCCCACCTCGTCCAGGCGTGGTATGCTCACCGCCGAATCGTCGCCGAAGAGACGGCGCCCCATGCCGGCCACTACGCCCTCGCCGACCTCGATGCCCTCGTGCCCGACTTCCTGCTCATGACGCAGAACGTGGACGACCTGCACCAGCGGGCCGGCAGCCGGCGCCTGGCCGAGCTGCACGGCAACATCATGCGCAGCTACTGCATCGACTGCGAGGAGGCCGCCGCGCCCGGTGCGCTGGCGCCGGTGGCGGAGGGCGAGCCCGCCCGCTGCGGGGCCTGTGGCGGCTACCTGCGGCCCGACGTGGTGTGGTTCGGCGAGATGCTGCCGGAGGGCGCCTACGCCCGCGCTGCGGAGGCCGCACGCCGCGCCGAGGTGTTTCTGAGCATCGGCACGAGCGCCGTGGTGTACCCCGCCGCCGGGTTGCCGCTGCTGGCCGCCGAGCACGGCGCGTACGTGGCCGAGATCAACGTCGAGCCCAGCGCCATCGCCGAGAGCGTCGATGAAGTGGTGCTCGGCAAGGCCGGCGCCGTGCTGCCTGCCCTCGTCGCCGCCGTCCACGCCTGGAAGGCGCAGAACGAAAACGCCCCATGATCTTCGCCCAACCCTACTGGCTCGTCTTGCTGGTGCTGGTGCCGCTGCTGGGGCTCTGGGAGTGGCGGCGTGCGCGGCGGCGCACCGGGCTGCGCTTCAGCAATGCCGAGGCGGCCCGCGCCGTGCCGCGCACCCTC
>JAWWAN010000594.1:0-2469 GCA_033721675.1 Rhodothermales bacterium
CGGCGGTAGGGCGAGAGGCGCGGCACCGCAGGGTACTGGCCGTAGACGCGCAGGGCGGTATCGTAGCGGGCCAGCGCCTCGCTGGCGAGGCCGAGGTGATAGAGCGTCCTCGGGTCCTCGGCGTCGCGGGCGAAGGCGCGCGTGAGCAGCTCGTGTGCGCGTGCGTAGCGGCGCGTGCGGACGTGGATGATGCCGAGGTCGCGCAGGGCGTCGCCGTCGTCCGGGCTGCGGGTGAGGCGCTGCTCCAGCGCGGCCTCGGCCTCGGCGTAGGCCGCCGGGTCGTCGTCGAGGCGGGCCGTCGCGCAGGCGGCGAGGCTCGTGGCGAGGAGGGCGGCGAGCAGCGTGAGGCCGGGTCGGGAACGCGGCGGGCGGGGCATGGGCGTCAGGGGAGGGAGCCGCCGGTGTCTGAGGGGCGGCCGGCGGCGGCGGCCAGCATCGGTTCGAGGCTCTGCGCCTTCTGTTTGGCCCGCGCGTAGCTGGGGTCGTAGTCGAGGGCTTCGAGGAATTTCTCGTAGGCGGTCCGGTAGTCGCCCTGGTCGAGGGCGGAGAGGCCCTGCGAGTACGACAGCATGGCGTCGAGCGAGCGCGTCTCGGTGCGGCTGCCGATCTCGGTCTCGGTGACTTCGCTGTTGAGGGCCTGGCTCACCTTCAGGCTGAGGGCTTCGAGCAGCTCGAAGAAATCCTTCTGCCGGCCCTCGACGCTCTCACCCAGCAGAATCTCGCCGGTCTCCACCTTCACGACGCGGGCCGAGAGGCGCATCGTCTTGCCCATCAGGTAGATCCCGCCGAAGACCATCGCGTGGGCGCCCAGCAGCCTGCCCATCCGCACGGCGGTGCTCTGATCGACACGGCTCAGGTCGCTCTGCAGATCCAGCTCGCCGAGGATCCACTGGAGGTTCTCGCGGTCGACGAGCTTGAGGTCGGTGGCGCCGCCGAGCTGTTCGATCATCATCGAGGAGAGGCCCCACTGCATGGGGTCGAAGCGCTCGTGGTCTTCCATCGCGTAGTTGCGGAAGTCCATCACGGCGAGCGTCCGGAGGCCGGGGTCGGCGGTCGGGACGGTGTAGGAGGCCGCCTCGCCGGCCGTGCGCTGGCCATAGTTCTTTCGGACCTCATAGTAGAGGGTCATCAGCGGCGGCGGCTCCACGTCCGGGTCCAGCTCGATGAGGGGCGGCTGGAGGTCGAGCAGCTCGGTGAGGGCTTCGCGGGCGCGGTCTTCCATGTTCTGGGCCACGTAGAGCCGCCCGAGGTGCTGGAGGGCTTCCTTGCGGACCGCGGGGTCGGCCACGTCGGCGAGCTCGGAGAAGAGATCCGTGGCGCGGTCGAACTCGCCCTGCTGGTAGGCGGTGCGGGCTTCGTCCAGAGGCGCATACTGAGCCTGGGCAGGCCGCACCGGGAGCAGGGCGGCGGTGAGGCCGAGGAGAACAAGCGCGGCGGTTTTCATCGTCGGGAGCACGGGATGGCTCGGAAAGGGGTCGAGGGGCGGGGATCGCCCGCGTCTATCTCTATATGCGTCAAGGGGGCTGTAACTGGAACACCACGCGCTGCGGCCCGAGGTCGAAGCCGGGCTCGACGACGACGGTCCGGGGGCCGCCGCCGACCTCGTCGCCCTGCTTGCGCACCTCGATCTCCCAGGTGCCGGGGCCGAGCGTCAGCGTCTTCGGCGTGAACCAGTCGGGCTGGGTGCGCCACGTGCCCCCGGCGGGGCGGATCCACACGCTGGCGAAGCCGCCGACGGCCTGGACGTTGACCGATTGCTCGAACTGGAACGTGCGCTCGGTCGTGCCGCCGGCCGTGACGCGGAGGCGGGTCTGATGGTCGCCGTAGCGGGGATGGCTGAACGTGACGGACCGCTGCCCCGCCGGCACGGCGCAGGGAGCATCGGAACGGCACTCGGGCGCCCCGTCGATGCGGATCGACCCGCCTCCGGGCGCGACGTGCAGCAGGAGCGTTCCGGTCGCTACGGGCGTGGGCTCGGCGGGGTCGTCCGTGCCGGTCCCCGCCGCCTCTGTCGGTGCCGGGTCGTCGATCTCCTCGTTCGCCGCCGGCGTGCCCTCGGCCTCTTGCACCGGAGGCTGGCTGCCGGCGGGCACGAAGTCGTCGCGCGGGCGGGCCGGGTCTGCGGCACCGGAGTCGGCGGCGGCGAGGGGCGGTTGGAGCGTGCCGTCTTCGGGCGCGGTGGAGATGGGCAGCAACCACACGCCCGCCAGCGCCAGCACGGCGGTCGCTGCCACAGCCGCGGCCCCGTAGAGCAGCCGGCTTCGCCGGCGGGGCGGGGCGTCTGCGGGCGGCGGCGGCGCGTCGGTGCGTTGGAGCAGGGCGGTGCGCTCGCCGGGCACGGGGGCCGCCTGCTCCGCCGGGACGGCCGCGAAGGCAGCGCGCATCGCGGCGGCATTCGCGAAGCGATCCTCGGGAGCACGGGCCAGGGCCCGCGCGAGGACGCCGTCGAGGGCCGGCGGCAGGCCGGGC
>JAWWAN010000595.1:0-2438 GCA_033721675.1 Rhodothermales bacterium
CCGACGACGACCACCCGCCCCTCGCCCGATGAAACGCCCCGATTTCGCCTCCATCGCCTACCAGCCGCCCCGGCGGCCCGCCCCGGCGCCCGAGTCTTCCTGGGCCACGCCCGAGCAGATCCCGGTGCCGGACGTCATGACCCCGGGCGACCTCGACGCCGTCCACCTCGGCTAGGTGGCGGGCATCCCACCCTTTCTGCGCGGCCCCTACAGCGCGATGTACGCCCTCCGCCCATGGACCATCCGCCAGTATGCCGGCTTCTCCACGGCCGAGGCCTCCAACGCCTTCTACCGCCGCGCCCTCGCCGCCGGCCAGCGCGGCCTCTCCGTCGCCTTCGACCTCGCCACCCACCGGGGCTACGACTCGGACCACGAGCGCGTGGAGGGGGACGTCGGGATGGCCGGCGTCGCCATCGATAGCGTCGAGGACGCGAAGATCCTGTTCGACCGCATTCCGCTCGACCGGATGTCCGTCTCGATGACCATGAACGGCGCCGTCCTGCCGGTGATGGCGTTCTACATCGTGGCGGCCGAGGAGCAGGGCGTGAAGCCCCATCAGCTCAGCGGGACCATCCAGAACGACATCCTGAAGGAGTTCATGGTCCGCAACACGTACATCTACCCCCCGGCCCCGTCGATGCGGATCGTGGCGGACATCTTCCGCTACACCGCCGCCCACATGCCGCGCTTCAACTCGATCTCGATCAGCGGCTACCACATGCACGAAGCCGGCGCCCCGGCCGACCTCGAGCTCGCCTACACCCTCGCCGACGGGCTGGCCTACATTCGCACCGGCCTGGAGGCGGGCCTGGCAATCGATGAGTTTGCGCCGCGCCTCTCCTTCTTCTTCGCCATCGGGATGAACCACTTCATGGAGATCGCCAAGCTGCGCGCCGCGCGCCTGCTGTGGGCGACCATCGTGAAGGCGTTCGGGCCGGACGTCGAGAAGTCGATGGCTCTGCGGACCCACTGCCAGACCTCCGGCTACAGCCTCACCGAGCAGGATCCGTTCAACAACGTGGCGCGGACGTGCATCGAGGCGCTGGCGGCGGTGCTGGGCCACACGCAGAGCCTCCACACGAACGCGCTGGACGAGGCGCTCGCCCTCCCCAGCGAGTTCTCCGCCCGCATCGCCCGCAACACGCAACTATTCTTACAGGAGGAGACCGACGTGACGCGCGCCGTAGACCCCTGGGCCGGCTCGTACTACGTGGAGTATCTCACGGACCGCCTCGCCCGCCGGGCCTGGTCGCTCATCCAGGAGGTCGAGGACGTCGGCGGGATGGTGCAGGCCATCGAGCAGGGGCTGCCCAAGCTGCGCATCGAGGAGGCCGCCGCGCGCAAGCAGGCCCGCATCGATACGGGGCAGGACGTCATCGTGGGCGTCAACCGGTACCGGCGCGAACAGGAGGCGCCCATCGCGCTGCTGGAGGTGGACAACGCGGCGGTGCGCCGCCAGCAGGTGGCCCGCCTCGAACGCGTCCGCGCCGAACGTGACGACGCGGCGGTGCGCCAGACCCTGGAGGGGCTGCGCCGATGCGCTGAGCACGGCGACGGCAACCTCCTGGACCATGCCGTGCGGGCGGCCCGCGCGCGGGCCACGCTCGGCGAGATCTCGGCCGCGCTCGAAGACGCCTTCGGCCGCTACACGGCCACCCCCAGGACCCTCACCGGCGTGTATGCCGCCGAGATCGAGGACGACGACGCCTTCCGCGCGGCCCGCGCCACGTCGGACCGCTTCGCCGAGATGGAGGGCCGCCGCCCCCGCATCCTCGTCGCCAAACTCGGGCAGGACGGCCACGACCGGGGCGCCCGCGTCATCGCCACCAGCTTCGCCGACCTCGGCTTCGACGTGGACGTGGGGCCGCTCTTCCAGACCCCGAAGGAGGCCGCGCGCCAGGCCGTCGAAAATGACGTACACCTCCTCGGCGTCTCCAGCCTCGCCGGGGCGCACAAGACGCTCGTCCCGCGCCTGGTCGACGAGCTGGCCGCCTACGGGCGGGACGACATCCTCGTGCTCGTCGGCGGGGTCATCCCGCCGCAGGACTATGGGCGGCTCTACGAGGCCGGTGTGGCGGGCGTCTTCGGTCCTGGCACAGTAATCGCACAGGCCGCCCAGCAGATCCTCGAACTGCTCATCGAGCGCCACCACGCGCCCGCCGACGCCTCCGGGACCCCCGGATAAAACGCCCTGAAGCGCGGCAGGACGCGGTTTGAGTCCGCTCCCCGAACCCGACCGACCCGCTTCATGCGCCGCTGCTTCTTTGCCCTGCTTCTCATTTCCGGACTGACTTTGATCGCCCGGCCGGCCCTGGCCCAGGCGGACCGCGGGCCGCTCCGGCACTGGCATACGGCCGGGGCCGGGCTGAGCACCCCGCTCGGGTTCAACGTCGGCGCCAGCTACAGCCTCCGCCTCACCGGCCCCGTCTTCGCCCAGG
>JAWWAN010000596.1:0-2431 GCA_033721675.1 Rhodothermales bacterium
CCCGGAGGCCACCGCCCTGGCGCAGGCCCTCGACCACGAAGCCGCGTTCCAGATCCAGTTCGAGACGTTTGGGCAGGAAGGCGAGGCGTGCCTGGACGTGCTCGAAGACTTCGTCCTCGGCGTCGAAGAGGCCGCCCTGGGGCGCGTCACCTACGCCGGGCCGGGGCAGTACCCGAAGCGCGACGGCGACTCCGGCATCCCGGTGCCCGTGCGCCTGGCCTCCGGGCCCAGCCGCCTCCCGCAGCGGGGCGACGGCGAGCGGGAGCAACGGTGAGGCGGCCATGGGTTACCTTTGAGGCATCGCAATTCCCGCCCTCCGGCCTCTCGACTCCCCCCGCGTCTGTGCTCGACGACCTCCACATCCCCGACGACTTCGAGCCGGCGGCCCGCCCCGCCTCGCCCGAGGACGTGCCGGACCTGCGCACCGCCGAGAGCCTGGTGCGGGAGGCCGGGCCGGCGCCGTGGGCGGCCGCGCTGCTGCGGACGCTCGCCGAGCGCCACGGAGACGCGCTCGTGCTGCGCAGCTTTCCGCCCGGCGCGTCGCTACCCCGCGCTCTTCGCGCCGGCGCGCCCGAAGCCACCTGGCTCCGCCGCTTCCTCACCGACCGCGACCTGGACGCCGCCGTCCAGGCCGAGTGGCTGCGGCAGGGCTTCCTCGCCGACGACCCCGCCTGGCTGACGCGCCTGCTCGAACGGGACGAAGCGCAGATCGCCCGCCTCTTCCTGCTTTCGGGCAACACGGCGGATTATGCCTTCGACCCCGTCGCCGGCTACCGGCCCGCGCTGCGCGTGCTCGCCGACGCCCTCGCCCGCGCCAAAGACGCCGTGCTGACGGTCAGCCTCGGGCGCGGCATCGCGATCCGCGCGCAGGACGAAGCCACTGAAGAACGCCTGCGCACCCTGCTGGAGGGCTGGGGCTTCCCCGAGCTCCGGTTCGACCCCGCCGGCGCGCTCGTCGCCCAGGTAGGCCGCCTCCTCGACGCCCTCCGCCGCTGGCTCGAAGCCGACGGCGACGACCTGCCGGGGGGGCTGGCCTTCGTCTTCGAGAACGCCCACCTCGTCTTTGCACCCGGCACGCCGTCGCTGGATCGCCACTTCCTCCTCGATACCCTCCTCAGCTGGTCTACCCGCCCGGCGCTGTTTCATAGCCCACACTGCGTGGTGCTCGTGGCCGAGTTTCTGGGCGACGTGGCGAGCGAGCTGCGGGCGGCCGGCGGCAAGGTGGACGAGGTGCTGGTCGAACGGCCCGCCACGCCCGAGGCCCGCCTCAAGTTCATCCTGCCGCTCGTGCAATCCGGCGCCGGGATGCGCGAGACGCGCATCGTACGCCAGCCCCACGGGCTGCGCCTCGGCGGCTACGAGGGGCGCTACGTGGAGCAACTCCGCGCCCTCGCCCACGACACGGCCGGGCTGTCCTTCCTCGGCATCGAAGACGTGGCGCAGGAGGCCCTCCTCGGCCCGGCCCGCACCCTCGCCCGCGCGGACGTGCTGCGCACCAAGCGGGAGCGGTTGCAGGAGGAGAGCGGCGGCCTGCTCGACGTGATCCACCCCCGCCGCACCTTCGACGACCTCGCCGGCTACGCACCGCTCAAGCAGCGCCTCCGCGAGATTGTCGCCGGCCTCCGGCGCGCCGACGACCCGCTCGCGCGCGCCACCACGCCCATGGGGCTGCTCTTCCTCGGCCCGCCCGGCACGGGCAAGACCATCGCCGCCGAGGCCGTCGCCACCGAGTCCGGCGTCAACATGGTCCGCCTGGGCGACTTCCGGGGGATGTACGTGGGCCAGAGCGAGCGCAACCTGACGCGCCTGCTGCGGCTGCTGGAAGCCCTCTACCCGGTGATCGTCTTCATGGATGAGCTGGACCAGACCGAGAGCCGGGGGCAGGAGGGCGACAGCGGCGTCTCGAAGCGCATCTTCGGGCGGCTGCTCCAGTTCATGAGCGATACGCGCCACCGGGGCCGCATCCTCTGGATCGGCGCCAGCAACCGCCCCGACGCCCTCGACGACGCCCTCAAACGCGCCGGCCGCTTCGACGTGGTACTGCCCTTCCTGCTGCCCGACGCCGAGAGCCGCGCCCGGATCTTCGAGACGCTCCTGCACGCGCGCGCCGCCACGCTGCCCATCGAGCCCGCCCTGGAGGCCGACGACTACCGGCAGCTCGCGGCACGTACCGAGGGATTCAGCGGCGCCGAGATCGAGCTGGTGCTGGGCGAGGTGCTGCACCGGGCCGCCCGCCGCCGCGCGGCCACGCCCGTACGGGTGGGGATGGACGCCGTCCGCGCCGTGCTCGACGAGTACCTGCCGCCGCGCGCCCGCCACGAGTACGCCACGATGGAAGCCCTCGCCCGCGCCGAGGTCCGCTTCCGCAGCCTGCTGCCGGATGGGGGAGAGCCTACCGGCGACGAATAGCACTAAGATGAAGTATGAAGCC
>JAWWAN010000597.1:0-2389 GCA_033721675.1 Rhodothermales bacterium
CGCCAGGCCCGCGCCGTTGACCATGCAACCGACGTTGCCGTCCAGCTTGACGTAGTTGAGGCCGTGCTCACCGGCCTCGACCTCCAGCGGGTCCTCCTCGTGCACGTCGCGCAGCGCGGCGAGGTCCTTGTGGCGGAAGAGCGCGTTGTCGTCGATGGAGATCTTGGCATCGACGGCGTAGACGTCCCCGCCGCCGGTGAGCACGAGCGGGTTGATCTCGGCCAGCGAGGCGTCGCTCTCCCGGTACGCCTTGTAGAGGGCATGGATGAAGCGGACGGCCTGCTTGAACGCCTTCCCCTCGAAGCCCAGCCCAAAGGCGATCTGCCGGGCCTGGTAGGGCGCCAGGCCGGTCGTGGGGTCGACCCGCACCTTGATGATCTTCTCCGGCGTCTCGGCCGCCACCGTCTCGATCTCGACGCCCCCCTCGGTGGACGCCATGATGACGTCCATCGACGTCTGGCGGTCCAAAGTGACGCCCACGTAGAACTCCTTCGCGATGTCCACGGCGTCCGTGATGAGCACGGTGCGGACGAGCTGGCCCTCGGGGCCGGTCTGGTGGGTGACGAGGTTCATCCCGAGGATCCCCTCGGCCTTGTCCCGCACCTCCTCCACGCTCTTGGCGAGCTTGACGCCGCCCCCCTTGCCGCGCCCCCCCGCGTGCACCTGGGCCTTGACGACGAACATCGTCGCGCCCTCCTCCTGCAGCCGCTCGGCGGCGGCCACGGCCTCGTCTACGGTGCGCGCCACGTAGCCGCCGGGGATGGCGACGCCGTACGTGCGGAGGATGTCTTTGGCCTGGTATTCGTGCAGTTTCATATCGGGGAGCGATGGGCAGTCTGCGTTCAGCGGTGGGCGCGCCGGCACACGGGCGCGTGCCGGGCACAAAGCGTTTCAAGCTACGGAACCAACCCCAAAGAGCCAACTTAGAGGTGGGCAAGTATCTGTGAAATGCCCCCCGTGCGAGGCCCTCCCGTTGACCCTCTTCGACCGGCACATCATCCGGCGCCTGGCCTCCGGCTACCTGCTGATGGTGGGCGGGCTGATCGTCTTCTTCATCCTGCTCCATTACCTGGAGTACGTGGACGACTTCATGGACCGGGGGGCGACGATGACGGAGATCTTCACGGTCTACTACCCGAGCTACATCCCCGAGATCGTCAAGCTCACCTCGCCCCTGGCGCTCTTCCTGGCGTGCGTCTACCTGACGGGCCGGCTCGCGCAGGAGCTCCAGCTGACGGCCCTCCAGACCGGCGGCGTCTCGCTCTACCGGCTCCTCGTGCCCTACCTGCTCGTCGGCCTCGCCGTCACCGGCGGCATGGTGTATTTCAACGGATGGGTGGTGCCCCGCACCAACCAGACCGTGCTGGAGTTCGACCAGAAATACCTGAAGGACGCCCCGCGCCAGCTCGACGTCAACGACATCCACCGCCAGAACCGGCCCGGCAGCATCATCTCGGTCGGGTTCTTCGACCGGCGCGGCGACGTCGCGCACCGCGTCTCGCTCCAGCAGTTCGACGAGCGGCAGCGCCTCGTCGAGCGGATCGACGCCCAGCGCATGATGTGGGTCGACTCCCTCGGCGTGTGGCGGCTGCCCGAGGCCGTCGTCCGCCGGTTCTCCGAGGACGGCCGGGAGCGCCGCTTCGAGGTGGCCGCGCTGGACACCGCCCTGCTCGTCTTCCCGCGCGACCTGGCCCGCACCGAGCGCGACATCGAGTCGATGACCGTGCCCGTGGCCGCCGAGTACGTGGCGTCGCTGCGGCGGACGGGCGCGGGCGGCATCGGGCGGCCGCTCGTGGGGTACTACACCAAGTTCTCGTATCCCATCGCGAACCTGATCCTGGTGCTCATCGCGGTGCCGCTGGCGGCCGTCCGGCGGCGGGGCGGGCAGGCGGTGCAGATCGGCCTCGGGCTGGCGGTGGCCTTCGCCTACCTCGCCGCGCAGAAGCTCACCGAGCCCTTCGGCTACTCCGGAGAGCTGGACCCGCTGCTGACGGCCTGGCTCCCGCACGCGCTCTTCCTCGGCGCCGCCCTCTGGCTCCTCGCCACCGCTCGAAAGTGACCGGGCGGGGGTGTGGAGGGAGGACATGCGTCGTACCCTCCATCCCTTCCCCCTACCGCACCTGGAAGGTCAGCGTCGCCCAGTTGGACTCGTGGGTAGCATCGTCTTCATCGACCTCCACCATGTGGATGAGGCGCACGTACCAGCGGCCGGCATGGCCGAGGTCGAAGCGCGCCACCCCCTCGGCGTCGGTGCGGGTGCTGACGGCTTCGCGGTGGTTGCCCTCGGCGTCGTGGCCGTGGTGGCCGTCGTAGCATGCGTAGACGCCCTGGCCGGCCCCCGGCTCGCCCGGGAGCAGCACCCGCCCCGCAAACGCATCCCCCACCCCCC
>JAWWAN010000598.1:0-2389 GCA_033721675.1 Rhodothermales bacterium
GACTGGGGACCGGGGTTTCTGTTGCCTCCCCCTCCCCGGTAGCCAGTCCCCCCGTGTAACTTATCCTATACGCGACGAAGAGAAGAACCCGAGAGCGCCGGGTGCCGTTGGAGGCGCACACCCCGGCCGGGCTCCCCTCCTCGGCAAGCATCATCCCGAACCTTTACCTTCCCGGATGAGCGTTACCCGGATCGAAACGGACCAGCGGAGGGACCTGGTCGCACGGCTCTTCGCCGTGTGTTTCTGGACGTTCGTAGGGGCCATCGGCTTCAGCGTGGCGGGCTCGTTGCTGCTCAAGCTGGTGCCGCCGGCCATGGACCTCTTCGGCCCCTACTACGTGCCCCTGGTGCAGACGCCCACGTGGACGTACATGGCGTTGCTGCCCGTGTTGCCCGTGCTGATGTACGGGCGCAGCCTGGGCTGGGCGCGCATGGCGTTCTTCGTGCTCTGGGGCTGCCTGATCGGCGGCATGAGCGAGCTGGTGGGCACCACGACGGGCTTCCCCTTCGGCGCCTACAGCTACGGCTTCTGGCTCGGGCCGAAGCTGCTGGACCACGTCCCCTACTTCATCCCCCCCTCCTGGTTCGCCCTGTCGATCCTCTCGCTCGACCTCGCGCGGCGCATCACCACGCGCCGGTGGGAGCGGATCCTGGCGGCGACGGTCTTCATGGTCCTCTGGGATGTCTCGCTCGACCCCGCCATGAGCCGCGCCTTCCCGTTCTGGACGTACCCGGACGGGGGCTTCTATTATGGTATGCCCGCCTCCAACTGGGCGGGCTGGTTCGGGGTGACGTTCGTCATCGTGGCGGGCTACGAGATTCTGGGCGGCGGGCTGGAGGCCTCCAGCCGGTGGGCCCCGTGGCTGTACTTCCTCAACTGCGCCTTCCCGCTCGCCATCTGCCTCGTGCAGGGGCTCTACGCGGCCGTCTTCATCGGCGCCATCGCCACGGCCCTGCCGCTGCTGGCCGTCTACGGCCGCACCCGCTTCCACCTGCCCGAGGACCCTCGTGGGGTGCTCTGACTCCGCCTCCACCGACCCGCGCCCCCCATGCCACCCACCGCCCCGCCCCGCGTCGAGAACGACCTGCACCTGTGGCAGGCCTTCCGCCACCACTCGCGCACCTTCTCGTTCGCCGCCCGGATGCTGCCGTCCGAGGTGCGCCTGCCCATCGCCACGCTCTACCTCTTCTGCCGCTCGGTAGACACGATTGCCGACGAGCGCGTGCTGGAGGTCGGGACGGACGGCGCGCGCGCCGAGCTGGAGACGATGCGTGGCGGGCTCGAAGCCACCCTGCGCGGCCGCCCGCCCGAGGGCTTCCTGTGGCGCCGCCTCGCCGCCGTCCACCGCCGCTACGAGCTCTATCCGGTGCCCCTCTACGAACTGCTCGACGGCGCCGCGTGGGACCTCGACGGACGCCCCATCCGCACCCGGCAGGACCTGATCGACTACTCGAACCTCGTCGGCGGCAGCATCGGCGCGATGATGCTGCCGTTCCTCCTCGACGACCGCGCCCGGATGGACGACGCCGAGATCCCCGCGCGCGCCCTCGGCATCGCGATGCAGATCACCAACATCGTCCGCGACGTCGGCGAGGACCGGCGCGTGCGCGACCGCTGCTACCTGCCGCTCACCTGGCTGGCCGACCACGGCCTGACGCCGGCCGACCTTGACGCCGCCACCCCGCCGCCCGCCTATGCGGCCCTGCTCGAAGAGGTGATGGCGCGGGCCGAGGCGCTGTTCGAGTCGGGCCTGGCCGGCATCGGCCTGCTGCGCCCCCGGATGCGCCCCGGCATCCGGGCGGCCTCGCGGTGCTACCGCGAGATCCTCAACGAAGTGCGCGCCCACGGCTACGACAACCTCCGCCGCCGCGCCGTCGTCCCGTTCCACCGCAAGTGCCTCCGGGTCGTCGCCGACGGTTACGAGCGCCGGCGGGCGCGGCTGCGGCAGACGGTGCGGGTGCCGGCATGAAGGCCGCCGCCCCGCTCGTCCGCTGGATGATGCGGCGCTCCCTGCGCCGGGCCTTTCGGCGCGTGGCGTGGATCGGCCCGGCCCCCGCCCTACCCGAGGGCGTGCCGGTCATCCTCTACGCCAACCACCACAACTTCTACGACGGCTACCTGGGGTGGCTCGTGGCGGCGCGCCTGCTGGGCCGCCCCGCGATGACCTGGATGGAGGCGTGGGATCGGTTTCCGTTCTTCGGGGCCGTCGGGGCGCTGCCCTTCCCGCCCGGCGACCCGCGCCGCCGCGCCGCCACCGTACGCCGCACGCTGCGGCGCTTCGAGGAGGCCTCCTCCAGCGTCCTCGTCTACTTCCCCGAGGGCCGGCTCCACCCGCCCGACGAGGGGCTCGACCCTTTTCCCGAGGGGGCCTTCGCCCGCCTCGCCCGGC
>JAWWAN010000599.1:0-2374 GCA_033721675.1 Rhodothermales bacterium
AGGTGCGCTGGGCCGCAGAGCCCGCCTCGCCGGTGGCGAGGGCACGGCCGGTGAGGCCGGCGCCGAGGTGCACCGGGCCGGCGGCGTACCATCCCTGGCCGCCGTACCGGACGAAGACGTCGCGGCTGTCGCTGCCGCCCTCGGCGGTGTCGAAGAGGAACGAGGCGCCGGCGCGGGCGCGCAGCGAGAACGCACCGCGCGCGTACCGGTAGTTGCCGAGCGCCTGGAGCGTCAATACGTCGGGCAGGAATGCTTCGACGCGCTCGAAGTCCGCCGCGACGCCAGCCAGCGCCGCGCTCGGGCCAGCGTCGAGGAGGGCGGCGCGAGCGCCGGCTTCGAGCCACACCGGCTCGCCGGGCAGGTACAGCTCGAAGCCGACGTACGGGTTGCCGAGGTCGATGAACGCCTCGCCGGTGGCTCCGGCGCGGAGGCGGGCCACCGGCACCTCGCCCACGAGGCGCACGTGGCGAGAGAACACGAACCGGCCCGAAAGAAACAGCGCGGAGGTGAAGAAGTCGGCCCCGTCCTCGTTCAGCGACGGCTTGAGCCACTCGGCGGACACGCTCCCGCCGTCGAACCGCGCCGTCCACAGCGGCTGTGCATGGATGCCGGTGGGCACCGCGGCGCACAGCAGCAGCGCGAGCCAGCCCCTCATCGTCCTCCCCCGGCCGGCTCGGTTTCTTCGCCGCGCAGATGGACGCGGCAGGCGGCCGGATCGCTTCGGTCGAGCTGGACGAGGCGGTAGTGGGCGCGGGCGAGACGCGGCGCGGCCGTCCCGTCTGCCAGCCCGACCTTCAGCAGCGCGCCCTCGCCCAGCACGGGCAGGCGTTTGCGCGTGAGCAGGTTGCCGAGCGACCACGCCACGAGCCGCCCGTCGCAGAGCTGCTCGATGGGTTGCGGCAGGTGCGAGTGGTGCCCCACGACGAGGCCGTAGCCGGCCGGCACGCGGGCGCGGACGTCGGCGCGGGGGGTGCGTTCGTGTTCATAGCCCCAGTGCGGATAGGCCACGTGCAGCCCCTCGCCGGGCGGCGCGCCGGGGTCGTCCATCGGGATCGCCGCGGTCGTGGTGTTGCTCCACCAGGACCAGGCGGTCAGCGTGACGCCGGCGAGGAGATCCAGGCGCGGCCGCTCGCGGGTGCCGAGGCCGCGCATCCCCGCCGCCTCGATGGCCGCCAGCGTCGCATAGAGCGCCTCTTCGCCGTAATCGGCCGCGTGGTTGTTGGCGAGCGAGAGCACCCAGCGGGCGGGCGGGGCGAGCCCCTCCAGGGCCTCGAAGATCGCCGGCGTGTGGTTGTGCCCGAGCGGGTACCAGGGCTCGTCCGTGATGACGCCTTCGAGGTTGCCTACGAGCACATCGCACCCGTCGAAGAACGCGCGGACGCCGTCCGAGAAGACGGCGCGCCGGCCGGCGAGCGGTGCGATGTCTCCCACGAAGCCGATCCAGCGGGTGGGCTCCGCGTCGGCGAGGGCGAGGTCGACGGCCGCGGGCTGCCCGTTGAGCGGGACGGGGCCGGTGAAGCGGCGCCAGATCATCGCCGGATACTCGCGCCACGGATACGTGATGCCGGGGAAGCGCATGTCAGCTCGCGACCGGGACGGGGAGGGAGCGCGCCGGGGTATAGCGTACGAGCACGAGGGTCAGCAACGCGAAGACCGCCGCGAAGGCGAAGATGCCCCGGTAGTCGAACCAGTGGTCGAGCGGGACGACGACGGCGCCGCCGAGGGCGTTGCACAGGTTGCTCAGCGCCACGAAGATGGTGAACTGGGTGGCGGCCACGCGCACGCGGGTGACCTGCATGAAGAGGGCCACGAGGGCGATCTTGAGCGTCATGTCGAAGAAGATGCCGAAGAGCAGCAGCGGCACCACCACGGCGGTCTTCGTCCACCACGGCTCGCTCGCCACGATGGCCATGAAGAACAGGGCGATCGCGGCCAGCGTGCCGGCCACGACGCGGCGGTGCCCCACGCGGTCTACGAGCCAGCCGCCGAGGAGGGCCCCGACGACGCCGGCCAGCAGGGCCGGCCCGCCCGCGAACTGCGTGAACTCGGCGTCGGTCCAGCCCACGCGTTGCACGGCGAAGACGGGGCCGAGCGTCACCATCATGCGCGTCGGGAGGGCCGCCAGCAGCGCCAGCAGCGCCACCACGAGCGTCGCGGGCTCGCGGAAGAGGCTCCGCACCACGGCCAGCAGGTGCCGGAGCGACTCCGGCGTGCCCCCGGCGACGGCCGGCGTGGCGGCCAGGCGAGCGAGGCGGCGCTCGCCCCGCCCCTCGCGCACGAGCAGCGGCAGCAGCCTCGTCAGCACCAGGAAGGCCAGCAACAGCGCGAGGGCCCGGCGGAGGCCGGCCTAGGCGAGCACGGTGCCGAGCCCGGC
>JAWWAN010000600.1:0-2358 GCA_033721675.1 Rhodothermales bacterium
CCTCCTCGGGCGCGGCCACAACCGCCGCGTGCAGGACGGCGACCCCTCGATGCACGCCGAGACGAACGCCTTCCGCAACGCCGGCCGCCGCCGCAGCTACCGCGACACCCTCATGGCGACGACGCTCGCGCCGTGCTGGTACTGCAGCGGGCTGGTGCGGCAGTTCGGCATCGGGACCGTCGTCGTCGGCGAGTCGGTCAACTTCGAGGGCGGCCTCGACTGGCTGCGCGAGGCCGGCGTCACCGTGATCGACCTGCACGACGCCGACTGCATCGCGCTGCTGGCCGACTTCATCGCCGAGCACCCGGACCTCTGGCACGAAGACATCGGGGAGGACTGATGGAGGAGCACGATTCGAGAAGCGAGGCGACCGGGCCGGGCCTGCCGCTGGTGGCGGGGATGGGCACGTATGCCGCCCGCCCCGCGATCCTCGACGACGACGGCGCGCATACCTACGCCGCCCTCCTCGCCGCCTCGGCGCGCGTGGCCTCGGCGCTCCTCGACGGGGCCGAGGACCTGGGCGAGGCGCGCGTGGCGTTCATGGCACCACCCGGCTTCGGCTACGTGGCCGTGCTGCTCGGCATCTGGCGGGCCGGCGGCGTCGCCGTGCCGCTCTGCCTGAGCCACCCGCCCCCCGAGATCGCCTACGTGCTGGACGACACCGAGGCGGCCCTCCTCGTGGCCCACCCTGACTATGAAGCCGTGCTGCGCGAGGCGGCCGGTACGCGCGAGGCCCGGCTCCTCCTCCTGGCCGACGCCCTCGATGCCGCGCCCAGCCCGCTGCCGGACGTGGACCCGGCGCGGCGGGCGCTGATCCTCTACACCAGCGGCACCACGGGCCGGCCCAAGGGCGCCGTCAGCACACACCACGGCCTCGCCGCGATGGTCGAGGCGTTGCTCGCCGCATGGGGATGGACCGCGGACGACCGCATCCTGCACGTCCTCCCGCTGCACCACACGCACGGCATCGTCAACGTGCTGCTGTGCGCGCTCGCCGCCGGCGCCACCTGCGAGATGCTGCCCCGGTTCGATGCCGAGGCCGTCTGGCAGCGGTTCGTCGCGCATCCGCTGACCCTCTTCATGGCCGTCCCGACGATCTACCACCGCCTGATCCAGGCGTGGGAGGCGGCTTCGGAGGAAGAGAGACGGCGCCGCTCCGCCGCGTGCCGGGGGATGCGGCTCATGGTCTCCGGCTCGGCCGCGCTCCCCGTGCGCGTCCTCGAACGCTGGGAGCAGATCAGCGGCCACCGCCTCCTCGAACGGTACGGGATGACCGAGACCGGCATGATCCTCTCCAACCCGCTGCGGGGCGAGCGGCGGCCCGGCACCGTGGGGCGCCCCCTCCCCGGCATCGCCGTGCGGCTGGCCGGCGAAGACGGCGCCGAAATTACGGGGGAGGGCGCGGCCGGCGAGGTGCAGGTGCGCGGCCCGAGCGTCTTCCGCGAGTACTGGCAGCGCCCGGACGCCACCGCCGAGGCCTTCACCGACGACGGCTGGTTCCGGACGGGCGACGTCGCCGTGGTCGAGGACGGCTACTACCGGCTGCTCGGGCGGCGCTCGGTAGACATCATCAAGACCGGCGGCGAGAAAGTCTCGGCGCTGGAGATCGAAGAGGTCTTGCGCGGGCACCCGGCCATCGGCGAGTGCGCCGTCGTGGGCGTCCCGGATGCCGAGTGGGGCGAGCGCGTCTGCGCGGCCGTCGTCCCGGCCGGTGGCGGCCTCACGCTGGAGGCGCTCCGCGCGTGGGCCAAGGATCGCCTCGCCCCCTTCAAAGTCCCCTCCCGTCTTCGTATCGTAGAAGACCTGCCCCGCAACGCGATGGGGAAGGTGACCAAACCGGCGGTGCGCGCCCTGTTCGATGGATGATGGATGATTGACCAGGGGTGACTGCAAAAGGGGTTGGCTTTCGGCGAAGGCCGAGTTCCCTTTCTACCCTCATAGATCGTCAATCATCACTCTCCAATCCTCCGTTTTCCACCCTCCAGCTTTCCTCGCCCATGAAGCCTTACGACCTCTCTCAGCCGCTCAACCAGGAGGTCTTCTTCTGGCCCTACTACCCGCCCTTCGAGGTCAAGTACATCAAGCGCAAGCCCGAGCACGGCGTGAATGCGCAGTACATCCAGACCTCGAACCACATCGGCACCCACCTCGACGCGCCCCGCCACTTCGTCACCGGCGGCATGACGATCGACGAGATCCCGCTCGACTGGCTCTACGGGCCGGGCGTCATCGTCGACCTCACCGACGAGATGGACGACCTCGGGGCCTACACGCCGCAGATGATCGAGGACCGCGTCGAAGTTCGCGAGGGCGACATCCTGATCCTCCACACCGGATGGCACCGCTACGCCCAGTTCG
>JAWWAN010000601.1:0-2345 GCA_033721675.1 Rhodothermales bacterium
GGCGGCCCGGCGCCCCCTTCGGCTTCCACGACGCCCCCGGACCGCGACGACCCCGCCGCCGCGTTCGTCTCCGTGGTGCTCGCCAGCACCGAGGACGTCTGGACCGACCGCTTCGCCGCTTCGGGCAGCCGCTACCGGGAGCCGACGCTCGTCCTCTTCGACCGGATCACGCCGACGGCCTGCGGCACAGGCAGCGCCGCCACCGGCCCCTTCTACTGCCCCGGCGACGAGAACGTGTACCTGGATCTCAGCTTCTTCCGCGAGCTCCAGCGGCTCGGCGCCTCGGGCGACTTCGCGGTGGCCTACGTCATCGCCCACGAGGTGGGCCACCACATCCAGCGGATCACCGGCGTCGAGCAGCAGGTGCGCGCCCTCCAGCAACGCAGCGACCAGCGGACCGCCAACCAGCTCTCGGTGCGGATGGAGCTTCAGGCCGACTGCTACGCCGGCGTCTGGGCGCACCATGCGGACGGCGAGCAGAACCTCCTCGAAGCAGGTGACGTGCAGGAAGGCCTCGATGCCGCCGCCGCCGTGGGCGACGACCGCCTGCAACGCATGGCGGGCCGCGCCGTACAGCGCGAGGCGTTCACGCACGGCTCGTCCCAGGAGCGCATGGCGTGGTTCCGGCGCGGCCTCGAGACCGGCGACGCCGGCGCCTGCGACACCTTCGAGCAGGCCGGGCTGTAGCCTGCGTGCCGCGCCGGGTGGCCGCTATCGTGGGCGATGCGTGCACCCGGCGAGCCATCGCCGCGCCGAAGCGGCCCGTTGCGAGGCCGGAACCCGCCGTGGCACAGGGCTTGTATGGATAGCACGCTATGACACGCCCGCCCTCCCGACCGCCCATGCTCTCTCTGCTGTGCCGTGCCGTGCCGGTGGGGCTCGCCGCCCTCCTGCTGCTCGCTGCCGCCCGGCCCGCGCACGCGCAGATCGACAAGTTGCCTCATCCGGATACCACGGCGGGCAACTTCTTCGGCGTCGCCGTCGCCATCGACGGGGACCGCGCGCTCGTGGGGGCCAGCAGCGAAGACGCCTGCGGCCCCAACTCCGGCGCCGCCTACCTCTTCGAGCGCGACCCCGCCACCGACCTGTGGCACCCGGCGGGCCGCCTCCAGCCTGCCGTCTGCAAGCCCGGCGAGTTCTTCGGGCGCTCCGTCGCGCTCAGCGGCGACCGCGCCCTCGTGGCCGCCGCCGGCGAGTTCTTCGCCTCGGCCACCTCGAACGCCGCCTATGTCTTCGAGCGCGACCCCGACACCGGCGAGTGGGCGCAGGCCGCCCGCCTTAAAGGCGACCCCGACGCGCAGGAGGGCGCCTTCGCCGCCTCCGTCGCGCTCGACGGCGACCGCGCCCTCATCACGACCTGGGGTGACCCGTCCGACGGCGCCTTCAACGGCGCCGCCTACGTCTTCGAGCGCGACCCCGACACCGGCGAGTGGAATGAAGCCGCCCGTTTCAGCGGCAGCCAGGGTCCCCGCGCCGGCGTCTTCGGCGGACCGGCCGACCTCGACGGCGACCGCGCCGTGGTGGCGGCCTCCACTTACTTCCGCCAGAAGCCCGGCTCCGTCTACGTCTTCGAGCGCGACCCCGCCACCGGCGAATGGAACGAAGCCGCCCGCTTCGGAGGCATCGACGACTTCTTCATCTCGCTCGACCTCGAAGGGGATCGCCTCCTCGTGGGCGAGAGCAAGCAGGGCCGCCAGGATACGGGCGCGGCGACCGTCTACACCCGCGCCGAAGACGGCGCCTGGGCCCGCACCGCCACCCTGGAGCCGCCCCTCCCCTACGACCACGGCGCCTTCGGCTCCGTCGTCTCGCTCGACGGCGACCGCGCGCTCGTCGTCGGCTACGACGAGCAGCTCCGCCTCGACTTCAACATCGACCGCGTGGTCTACGTCTTCGAGTACGACCCGGCCGCGGCAGCCTGGGAGCAGCGGCACATCGTGGACATCGGCGAGTGGGCCTTCGGGACGGCCCTCGACCTGCACGGCCGGCGTGCCCTCGTGGGCCGCGCCTCTGAGAACGCGCCGGGCGCGGCCTACGTGGTGCGCCTGCGCTAGACGCGGATCACGCGGCCCTCAGCATGGCGTCCAGCCACGCCTCCAGATGGCGCGTCGCGCCCGGCAGCAGGGGCACGGCGCCGACGCCGCCCTCGCGCAGCCGCCGGTGCAGGCGGCTCGCCGCGTAGGCGCCGGCCACGTCTTCCCGGTACGGATAGAGGGCGAGGGCCTGTGCCACCGCCACGCCGGCCGCGCCGAGCGCATCCCGGTAGCGGTGCAGATCGTTGAGCGCGTCCGGCGGGGGGCCGGGCACGCCGTACCGGCGTCGGTAGCCGGGCGAGGCGTCCAGCC
>JAWWAN010000602.1:0-2335 GCA_033721675.1 Rhodothermales bacterium
ACCCCCATCACCTGACGCCCGACGTCATCAGCAGCGGCTTCTGGTTCGGGGTACACGTGCTCTTCGCCGTCTCGCTGCTCGGCGGCATCTTCGGCACGCTCGGGATCTTCGCGCATCACAGCCCGCACACGCGGTGGTCCGGGCTGGCCGGGATGGTCCTGATCGTCGCGGCGCTGACCCTGATCTTCGGCCTCAACTACTGGGAGGCCTTCATCAACCCGGTGGTGGCCGTGGAGGCGCCGGTGTTCGTGGAGGCGTACGGCGCCGGCGAAGGCATCGGGTGGGTGGCGGCGGTGTTTCCCGCCTCGGGCGCGCTCTTCGTCGGGGGCTACCTGTTGCTCTGCCTGGACGTGGCCCGGGCGAAGACGCTGCCGCCGGGCTCGGCCTGGCTCACCATCGCCGGCGTGGTCGTCTTCGGGGCCGGCCTGAGCGGGTTCCTTCCGATGCTCGTCGTGCAGGTCGGCTCGGTGCTTTTCGCGCTCGGCCTCGCCTGGATGGGGCTGGCCTTGTGGGAAGCCCGAAAGCAGCATACCCTGCTCCCCACCGAGGAATTCGCATGAGTCTTCAGCCCTATTACCAGTCCTTCGCGGAGCGGCTACAGCAGAGCGCCACCGTGAAGACGATCTACGGGGAGCCCATTGAGGCCGCCGGGCGGACCCTCATCCCCGTGGCGCGCGTCGCCTACGGCTTCGGCGGCGGCCCGGCCCGGCAGGATGCGGGCGGCGCGGTGACGGAGGCGGCCGGCGGCGGCGGTGGCGTCCACGCGACGCCGCTCGGGGTCTTCGAGGTGACCGCCGCCGGCACGCGGTTCGTCCGCGCCGACGGGTGGAAGCACGTCGCCTGGCTGCTGGTGGGCCTCGGCGCCGGCTACCTCCTCGGCCGGCTCCGCGGCGGCGCTTGAACGAACTACCAAGTATCGACCGATGGACCCGTAACAGACCGCTCGCCCCCCGCCGTTCCCCCTCCGGGATGCAGCATCACCTGAACCGGTCCGCCATGAACCGCCGCACCTTCTCGAAGACGCTGCTGGAGACGGTCTCCAGCTACGCGTTGCTGCGTACGCTCGCCGGGCGGGACGCCTTCGGCGCGGCCGTCCGGCCCCTCACCGACGGCTGGCTGCACCGGCTCGACGCGCTCAGCCGGGACCTCAAGACCGGCGCCGTCACGCCGCGCCAGTGGCAGGACCAGCTCGCCGACCTCTTCGACCGGCTTCCCCTCGGCGACCTCCTCGGCACGCTCGACTTCGACCGGCTGGCCGCCGGATTCGCGTATCCCGAGCGCGGCGTCCACACGCGGCCCGTGCGCTTCCCTCGCCTGGAGGGGCTACCCGAGACGCTCGCCTTCCACAGCAAGATCTTCGGGATGCGGCAGGACCGCGCCATCATCCCGCACGGGCACCGCAACATGGCCTCGTGCCACTACGTGCTCAAGGGCGCCCTCCGCCTCCGTCATTACCAGAAGCGCGCCGAAGACGCCACCCACATGGTCATCGAGCCGACCGTGGACGAGCGCGCCCTGCCGGGCTCGCACTCGTCGATCTCGGACGACCATCACAATATCCACTGGCTGCGCGCCGAGACGCGCGTCGCGTTCACGTTCGACGTCATCGTGCTCGACCTCGGCGGCGCCCGCTGGGAGGTGGATAACATCGACCCCTACGACGCCGAGCCGCTGCCGGGCGGCCTCCTCCGCGCCCGCAAGCTGCGCGTCGAAGACGCCCTGCGGAAGTACGGGCACGACACGCACCACTGATCCCGGCGGGCTCGGGATGACGACCTTCTCGGGGCCGCGCCGTTCGGTCGGGCAAGGTCCTTCAGAGGGTCGAGGGCCCCGAAGAAGCGCTCTCTCGCAGCGGGGCGCAGGTTCAAACCACCAGGTCGCCGTCCCCTTTCGTCGGGAGGGCGATGAAGCCGGTGAGGTGGTGGTCCACGGCGCGGGCGGCCTCGCGGCCCTCGGCAATCGCCCAGACCACGAGCGAGGCGCCGCGCCGGGCGTCGCCGGCGGCGAAGACGCCCTCGGCGGCGGTCCGGTAGCCGGCGTCGGTGGCGACCGTCCCGCGCGGGGTGAGCGCCGCACCGAGGCGTTCCGGCAGGCTGCGCTCGGCACCCACGAAGCCGACGGCGATGAGCACGAGGTCGGCCGCCCAGCGCCGCTCGGTGCCGGCGACGGGCACGGCCTGCCGCCGCCCGTCGGGGCCGAGGGGGCCGGGCTCGACGTCCACCGTGCGGACGGCCTCGACCCGGCCGCCGCGCCCTTCGAAGGCGAGGGTCTGCACCGCCCAGACGCGCTCGCAGCCCTCCTCGTGGGAGGTGCTCACGCAGAAGACGTGCGGGTG
>JAWWAN010000603.1:0-2328 GCA_033721675.1 Rhodothermales bacterium
ACCAGGTCTTCATCGATGAACACGGAGGCTTCCTGGAAGAAGGGCAGGACGGTGGCGCCGTAGACGTGCCGCTGGTAGAAATGGACGCCCGCCGAGTCTCGCGCGGCCCAGGCGATGCTGTTCTCGAACCCGTGGAGGTGCAGCATCTGCCGCAGCGCGTCGTCGGCGTCGTAGAAGGCGGCCACGGAAGGGTCTGTGCGAGCGAAGGCGTCCGGCGGGGGGGGCGGGGTGGCGAGCCACGCGAAGAGGCGCTCGAGGGCGAGGGTGTGCCAGGGTTCCCACGGCTCGGCGTCGATGCCGAGCAGGACGAACTCGTGCACGAGGCGGCCGGAGGGCTCGCGGAGGGCGGCGTCCAGGCCGCCGGCGTACGCCGCCAGCAGGGCGCGGTGCTCGTCGTCGAGGGCGTCATACGCGGCACGGGCGCGCACCTCGAAGCCGAGCTGCCGCGCCAGGCGGTCCACCTTCAGGGCCGGCTCGCCAAACCACGCCCCGAGACGCCCGAGCGCGGCCTGCCGCCACAAGACGACAGACCACGCCCGCCGGCGCCCGTGGGCGTAGCCGAGGGCGGCGAGGGCGCCGGCCTCGTCGTCGGCGCGGATCTGGACGTCGCCCTCGGGATTCCAGCCGAGCGTCGCGGGGGCGGAGAGGGCCGGCACCTGCGCCTGCTCGGGGGCGGGGCCGGCGACGCCGTAGGCGAGGAACCAGAGGAGGCCGATCCCGGCCGCGAGGGCGAAGAGGCCGGCAAGGAGGAAGAAGCCGAAGCGGAGGAGGGTAGACACGGGGAGGGCGTGCGGCGGTTCAGGTGCCGACGCGCGCGGCGCGGCGCGCATCGAGGCGGTGGGCGAAGGCGTCGAGGGGGAGGGCGTTGAGGCACTGCGCGGCGGTGAGCCAGCCCTTGCGGGCCGCGGCCACGCCCCAGCGGTCGTAGGCGAGCTGCTCGATGCTGTGGGCGTCCGGGTTGATGGCGATCATCACGCCCCGCTCCGTAGCGGCCCGCACCCAGCGCCAGTCCAGGTCGAGGCGGTACGGGTTGGCATTGACTTCCACCGCCACGCCGTGCTCGGCACAGGCATCCAGGACGGCCTCGTGGTCGAGCGGGTAGCCCTCGCGGGCGAGCAGGAGGCGCCCGGTCGGGTGGCCGAGGATCGTGGTGAACGGGTTTTCGACGGCCCGGACGACGCGCGCCGTGGCCTCGGCCTCGGTCATCCCGAACCGCGTATGGATGCTGGCGACGACGAAGTCGAACGAGGCCAGGACGTCCTCGTCGTAGTCGAGCGCGCCGTCGGCGAGGATGTCGCTCTCGACGCCGCTAAAGATGCGAAACGGCGGGCCGCCATCGGTGGCGAAGCCGTCGTTGAGGGCGCGGATCTCGTTCTGCTGCCGCCGCACGGTCTCTACGGACATCCCGTTGGCGATCTTGAGGGACTGGCTGTGGTCGCAGATGCCCAGGTAGTGGAGGCCGCGCTGCCGGGTTGCCTCCGCCATCTCGCGGAGGGTGTGCCTGCCGTCGCTGTAGGTGGAATGGTTATGCAGCGAGCCGCGCAAGTCGTCAAGGGTGAGGAGCTGAGGCAGCGCGCCGGCCTCGGCGGCCTCTATCTCGCCGGTGCCCTCGCGCAGTTCCGGAGGGATATCTGCCAGCCCCGCCGCCTCGAAGAGCGCCGCTTCGTCGGCGTGTGCGCCCGGAGCGCCGTGGCGGGCTTCGAAGGCGGCCCGGTGCGCGTCGCTGCCGGTGGTGCGCCACCATGCGGTGCCGAAGTGCTCTGGGGCGACGAGGTGCACGTGCAGCGGCAGGCCGTCCGGCAGGGCACCCTCGAAGTGCGCCCCGTCGTCGCGCCAGTGTCCGTCGTCCAGGATCTCCGACAGCGCATCTCGTGCGGCCGGGGCGTCGTCTGCGGCGGCGATCACGTCGGCGGCGGCGACGGTTTCGAGGCAGCGGCGCAGCGGCCCGGTCCGCTCGGCGCGCTGGATGACGTCGAGCGCCCGGATGCGGTCCAGCAGGGGGGCGGTGAGCGTCAGGGCGTCGGCATACCGCCGCTGCTGCTGGTAGGCGCGGAAGTGGCGGAGGTTGTCGAGGATCGACGCCTGCGTCTTCGCGCCGAAGCCGTCGAGTTCGGCGAGGCGGTCGGTGGCGGCGGCGGCCTCCAGCTCGTCCAGCGTGGTGATGCCGAGCTGCTGCCAGAGGGTGCGGACGCGCCTGGCGCCGAGCCCTTTGATGCGGAGGGCATCCAGGAGGCCGGGCGGGAGCGCGCCCAGCAGATCGTCGCGGAGCGGAAGGGTGCCCGTAGCCAGCAACGCCTCGATCTCGGCCGCGATGCCCGCGCCGACGCC
>JAWWAN010000604.1:0-2320 GCA_033721675.1 Rhodothermales bacterium
CGGGCCGCCCCAGGCGCTCGCGGACGACCTTGATGGCGACCCGCTGGTCGAACTCGCCGTCGGCGCGCTCCGCGAGGTAGACCGCGCCCATCCCGCCGTGGCCCAGCTCGCGCCCCAGCCGGTACGGCCCGACGCGCTGCCCCCCCACCTGCGCAGCCGGCTGGATCAGTGGCGCGACGATCTCGCTCGCGAGGGCATCGACGGGGCCATGCTCTTCGAACGCATCCAGCAGCGACTCGACCTCCCGGCGGAGGTCGGCCTCGCCCGCGCAGGCGGCGTCGAGAAACGCAGAGCGGGTTTCGGGGGCACGGTCCAGAGCGGCGTCGAAGAGCGCCTGGATGCGTGCCCAGCCTTCAGGTGTCATGGCAGTCGTGTGCAGGGCCTCCCCTCCCCTTACAAGCCGGAAACGGAAGCAGGACGGATCATCGGTCAGGTCTCCGCCTGCTCGTCGTGCCGGAGGGCGCGGTTGAGGTAGGCCCGGGCGAGGTTCCAGTCCCGCTTGACCGTCGCCGCCGAGATGCCGAGCACCTGCGCGGTCTCTTCGATGCTCAGCCCCCCGAAGAACCGGCACTCCACCACCTGGTGCTGCCGCTCGTTGAGCCGCGCCAGGTGCTGGAGCGCTTCGTCGAGCGCGAGGATCTCCTCGGCCTGCTGCTCAGACATGACGACGGATTCGTCGAGCGGCACCGCCGGCCGGCCCCCGCCCCGCTTCAGCGCCTTGCGGCGGGTGGCGTAGGTGACCAGGATGTTGCGCATGGCCTGCGCGGCGATCGCGAAGAAGTGCGCCTTGCCCTTCCACTCGATCCGGTCGATGGCGACGAGCTTGAGGTAGGCTTCGTGCACGAGCGCCGTCGTGGAGAGCGTGTGGCCGGGGCGCTCGCGCTGCATCCGCCGGTGGGCCATCCGGTGCAGCTCGCCGTAGATCAGCGGGAAGAGCGCATCGAAGGCCGTGCGGTCGCCCTCGGAGGAGGCCACCAGCAGCCTCGTCACTTCGCCCTGTGTCTCCATCGCCCGTCCGTGTCACTGATTGCGGATCCGCCGTCGCTCCCCCTTCGGCGCCGTGGCCGGGTCTGGCCCAGGGGAACGACGGGCAGCTACTACCTACTTCGACAACATAGGCCGTTCCGGATACTCTCACAAGGCATTCGGCGGCCGGATGAGCCGGGACGGCGCCGTTCTGAGCTACTAGGGATGTGCCGGAAGCACACGATTCGCACCTCGCAGCCCCCCTGTTCTTCGCCGAGAGGAGATTCCCATGACGGCCTATGCCCATCCCGAAACCCTCGTCACCACCGCCTGGGTGGCGCAGCACAAAGACGACCCCTCGGTCGCGCTCGTCGAGGTCAACGTCGACACGGCGCTCTACGACGCGGCCCACATCCCCGGCGCCGTCGGGTGGAGCTGGAAGACCGACCTGTGCGACACGCACCGGCGGGACGTGGTCCCGAAGGCCGCCCTGGAACGCCTGCTCGGGAATGCCGGCATCAGCAACGGCACGACGGTGATCCTGTATGGCGACTCCAACAACTGGTTCGCCGCCTGGGCGTTCTGGCAGCTCAAGCTGTACGGCCACACGGACGTCCGCCTGATGGACGGCGGGCGCAAGAAGTGGGAGGCGGAAGGCCGCCCGATGACGGACGCGCTGCCGTTCGTCGAGCCCACGGTGTACCGCGCGGCCGAGCAGAACCCGGCGCTGCGCGCCTTCCTGCCGGAGGTCCGCGCCCAGGTGCATGCCGGCGCCGTGGAGCTGGTGGACGTGCGGAGCCCCGCCGAGTTCTCGGGCGAGGTCCTGGCGCCGCCGGGGCTGCCCGAGACGTGCCAGCGCGGCGGCCACATCCCGGGCGCCTCCAACATCCCGTGGTCGCAGGCGGTCGCCGAAGACGGCACGTTCCGCCCCCGCGCCGAGCTGGAAGCCCTCTACCGGGCCGCGGGCATCACGGGCGCTAAGCCGATCATCACGTACTGCCGCATCGGCGAACGCTCCAGCCACTCCTGGTTCGCCCTCAAATACCTGCTGGGCTACGAGGCCGTGAAAAACTACGACGGCTCGTGGACGGAGTGGGGCAACCTCGTCGGGGCAGACATCGAGACGGGCGCCGCCGCGCCCGTCCACGCCTGACGACGCCCTCGCTCCGCACGCCCGGCCGAGGCCGGCGCGGCCGAACAATTCCGGCCGCGCCGGCCCCCGGGGGGGGGGCGGAAGTGGGCGAAGGGATCGCCGGCCGGGGGTGCTTCGGCATCTGATGGAGCCGCCCCCCCTCATCCTCTCCGGGCGGCCCGGCCCGAGCCCGCCCGGTTCCTCTTTCGTTGAAATCACGAG
>JAWWAN010000605.1:0-2320 GCA_033721675.1 Rhodothermales bacterium
CCATCCGCTCGTCCACCCACGAGTTCACCTGCAGGTCGTAGGCGCGGCCCGTGGCGGCGATGAACTGCCACATTCCGACGGCGCTCGCCCAGCTTTTGGCGCGCGGGTTGAGGCCGCTCTCGACGAAGGCGAGGTACTTCAGCTCGTCCGGCACGCCCTCCTCCTCGAAGATCTGCTCGATCATCGGGAGGTAGGTCTCCGAGCGGGCCATCCAGCGCTCCAGCACGTCGCGCTTCTCACGCAGGAAGTACTCGATGGTGCGCTCGACGATGCGGTTGACCGTCATCGGCACCTGCGTCTCCATCGGCGCCAGCTCCGGCAGCGTGACGTCTTCGAGGAGGGGCTGGTCCACCTCGTTCATCATCGCGAAGATGTCCGCGCGGAGGGCGTAGACGTCGCCGAAGGGCAGCGAGAGGCTGGCGTCGGCCACGCCGTAGAACCGCTCGTACTCGGTCACGACGGTCCGGTAGAGCTCGCGGAAGCGGGGCCGGTCCATGATGCCGGGCTGCTCGGCGAGCGTGGCCAGGTCGGTCATCGCCAGGCCCAGCAGGTTCTCGGCGTGCTCGGCGTCGTCGTTGGACTGGGCGACGAGGATCTCGGCCTGGTAGGCGTAGACCCGGCTGATGCGGCGCAGGATCTGGGCCTCCGAGAGCGAGTCCGCCTCCGCCCCCAGCGCCTCGGCGGTGTAGGGATCGTAGCCGCGAAGCTGCTGCATGGGCACCGGCTGGGCCGGAAGCGGCTCGGCCGGCGCCGTCTGGGCCTTCTTGGTCGTCCAGGTGTCGAGGGGTTGCCGGGCAGGTTGGTCCTGGGCCCGGGCGGGCAGCGCGCACCACGCGAGCACGGCGAGCAAGAGAGGCAGTCGACGCACGAGATCCACCGGATTTGGGGGGCAGGAAGAACGGGCAGTTAAAGCGTTGCCTGAGGTGACGCCGCTATCGGCAATCACGATAACGACTTAGCAGGTATTCTGTCAAGCCGCTGAGGGTTCCAATTGGTACAAAAAAGTGACCCGGACCCCGGGAACCGTATCGGCCGCGCTGCGAGTGGATATTAGAGCGGACGCAAGAAGAACCGGACGGCGCGCCCGAAATGGGGCCGCGCCCCATCCCCCGGCGCGCTAGAGCGGGATGTTGCCGTGCTTCTTGCGGGGGTTGGTGGCCGCCTTGTTCTGCAGCATCGCCAGCGCGTCGATGAGCTTGCGGCGCGTGTCGCGGGGCCGGATCACGTCGTCGATGTACCCGTGCTCGGCCGCCACGTACGGATTGGCGAACTTCGCGCGGTAGTCTTCGATGAAGCGATCCTGCAGGGCCTGCGGGTCGTCGGCCTCGGCGAGCTGCTTGCGGTAGATGATCTCGACCGCGCCCTTCGGCCCCATCACCGCGATCTCGGCCGTGGGCCAGGCCAGGTTCAGGTCCCCCCGGATGTGCTTCGAGTTCATGACGTCGTAGGCGCCGCCGTAGGCCTTGCGCGTGATGACGGTGATCTTCGGGACGGTGGCCTCGCAGAAGGCGTAGAGCAGCTTGGCGCCGTGGCGGATGATGCCGCGCCACTCCTGGTCCGTGCCGGGCATGAAGCCGGGGACGTCCTCGAAGACGACGAGCGGGATGTTGAAGGCGTCGCAGAAGCGGACGAACCGGGCGCCCTTGATGGACGTGTTGAGGTCCAGCACGCCGGCCAGCACCGACGGCTGGTTGGCCACGATGCCGACGCTCCGCCCGCCGAGGTGGGCGAAGGCGCAGATCAGGTTGGGCGCATAGTCCGCGTGGATCTCGAAGTACGCGCCGTCATCCACCACGCGGGCGATGACGTCGTGCATGTCGTACGGCTTGTTGGGGTTCGTCGGTACGAGCGTGTCGAGCGCGTCGTCGGCCCGGTCGGCGGGGTCGTCGGTGGGGCGGTAGGGGGGCGGCTCCTCGCAGTTCTGCGGCAGGTAGGCGAGCAGGTCGCGGATCTTGAGCAGGCAGTCCACGTCGTTCTGCGCCGTCACGTGGCTGACGCCGCTCTTCTCGGCGTGGGTGGCCGCGCCGCCCAGCTCCTCGCTCGTGACCTCCTCCTGCGTGACCGTCTTGACGACGTTCGGGCCGGTGACGAACATGTAGCTGGTGCCCTCGACCATGAAGACGAAGTCGGTGATGGCGGGGCTGTAGACGGCGCCGCCGGCACACGGCCCCATGATGGCCGAGATCTGGGGGACGACGCCGCTGGCGAGCGTGTTGAGCAGGAAGATGTCTGCGTAGCCGCCGAGCGAGACGACGCCCTCCTGGATGCGCGCGCCGCCGCTGTCGTTGAGGCCGATGACCGGCGCGCCGTTCTCCATCGC
>JAWWAN010000606.1:0-2307 GCA_033721675.1 Rhodothermales bacterium
CCCCGCGCCACACCCGAGCCCCCGCGCTACACCCGCCTCCCCCGCGCGACGCACCCGACGCCCGTGCCGCACGCGCTTCAAATGTCATCCCGAGCGGAGCCCGCAGGGCGGAGCCGAGGGATCTCGCCCGGGATGGATGGCGACCCCCTGCACCGGCGAGATCCCTCGACTTCGCTCGGGATGACGCGGGTATTCAGGCCCCCGCTTCCCCCTTCTCCGACTGTTCGCCGCGTTGATTCTCTGCGGCCGTGGTGGCCTGCTCAGAACTCGATCTCCGGCGCGTCCGGCCAGCGCGGCTCGCCCTCCGGCTTGAAGTTGTGCGTGGCCACGAAGTGCCAGCCCCGGTGGAAGTTGAGCTTGAACTTGCCGCCGCCGTAGCGCGCGTAGAGGTAGCCCTCGGGGTCGTTCAGCAGGTCCATCTTCTCCGGGACGGGGCCGCGCTCCAGCCCCTTGAACCGGACCGAGTTCTGCCACGGCTCCTGCACGAGGACGGTCACCGTGGAGGCGGCGAGGGCCTCGACGAAGGCGGCCCGCAGCGCGTCGTCCGTGGGCGCCTCGATGCCCCGCCGGGCGAACTCCTTGCGGATGTAGGGCGCGTAAATCGTCCAGACCCACTCCATCGGAACGGACGGGATTGGGGAGGGGGGGCGAGGGGGCAAGGTACGGCGCCCGCCCGGGGGTGCTCTACCTTGACATTCATAAAAATTTTCGATATTCACCAACAGCATGGAACGTTAGCTCCAGCGCTCTGAGGCTGGCGGCGGCCTCCGGCCCTCCCCAGCCTGTCGTCAGGGTGCCCGTTCTCGACGGGCCGCCCGCATCGGCCCGTTTTCGGTTCTCCCTCACCTCGTCTTTCGGACGAATAACCGTACGGAGTCTATGCGACGTGACCTCTCCGCGCTGCTGGTAGCGCTTTCGCTCGTTCTCTTTACGGCCGCCTGCGGCGGTGGCGACGACGCCCCCGATGCCGACGCCCCGGCCGACGACGCCATGGCTGAGGCGGTCACGCCCGCCGGGTCGAGCGTGATCGCCGGCGCGGTCAGCTTCACCGGCACCGCCCCCGAGCCGCAGCCGCTCAACCTGGACAAGGAGTGCGAGGACCTGCGCGATGACCCGGCGCTGGCGCAGAGCGTCGTCGTCAACGACAATGGCACGCTCCGCTGGGTCTTCGTCTACGTCAAGGAAGGGCTCGAAGGGCAGACCTTCGCCACGCCCACCGAGCCCGTCGTCTTCGACCAGCAGGGGTGCATGTACACGCCCCACGTCTTCGGCGTACAGACGGGCCAGCCCATCCAGATCCTCAACAGCGACCCCCTCCTGCACAACATCCACGCGCTCCCCGAAGAAAATCGCCCGTTCAACTTCGGGATGCCGCGCCAGGGCGACGAGCGCACGCGCGAGTTCCGCACGCCCGAGGTGATGGTCCGCATCAAGTGCGACGTCCACCCCTGGATGAGCGCGTATGCGGGCGTGCTGGACCACCCGTACTACGCCACCACCGGCGAGGACGGCTCGTTCCGCATCGAGGGGCTGCCCGCCGGCACCTACACCGTCGAGACCTGGCACGAAGAATACGGCACGCAGACCCAGCAGGTCACCGTCGGCGACGGCGAAGAAGCCACCGCCGACTTCTCCTACGCGGGCGGCACCAGCTAGTACGGCATGCCCATGCAGGCAGTGTGCATCAACGGACGTGGCGATGCGCTCCGGCAGCGTGCCGGGGGGCGTCGCCACGTCGTCGTTTGAACCCTAGACGGCCCTGACCCCATGGCCCACGACGCCCAGAAACCGGCCGCGCCGGGCGTGCCTCCGGCCGATGCGCCCCCGGCCCCGGACTTCCACGCCGCGCACGGCGCGCACCCGGCCTCGGCCGCGCACCCCCACGACGAGCCGTTCCTCCGCAAGTACATCTTCTCGACGGACCACAAGGTCATCGGGATCCAGTACGGCATCACGGCGCTGCTCTTCCTGTTCTTCGGCTTCTGCCTCGTGATGCTCATGCGCTGGCAGCTCGCCTACCCCTACGAGCCCCTGCCCCTCATCGGCTCGCTCTTCGGGGACGAGCGCATGCCGGACGGCGTGATGCTGCCCGAGTTCTACAACCAGCTCGGCGCCATGCACGGGACCATCATGGTCTTCCTCGGGATCGTGCCGCTCGCCGTGGGCGCCTTCGGCAACTACATCGTGCCGCTCCAGATCGGCGCGCCGGACATGGCCTTCCCCAAGCTCAACAGGGCCAGCTACCACCTCTACTTCTGGGGCGGCGTCGTGATGCTGGCCAGCTTCGTCGTGCCCGCCGGCGCGGCC
>JAWWAN010000607.1:0-2297 GCA_033721675.1 Rhodothermales bacterium
AGACAGCCCCCCCAGGTAGATCTGGAGCTGCCGCTGCATCCCGAGCGACTCTTCCATATCGGATCTTCGATGTTGGAGGTTGGATTCCCGGAACCGCCCCGGCGCCCGGGGTTCAGATCCAGTATCCAAAATCTCCGGTCCAAAATCGACTCAGTGGTCGAGGACGGCGAGGGTGAGGCGGCTGACGCACACGAGGCGGCCGGCGTCGTCGTGGATCTCGATCTGCCAGACCTGCGTGCGGCGCCCCACGTGGAGGGGCCGCGCCGTGCCCGTGACCGTGCCGCCCCGCACGCCGCGCAGGTGGTTGGCGTTGATCTCCAGGCCCACGCAGTAGTGCCGCTCGACGTCCACGCAGCAGGTGGCGGCCACGCTGCCGAGCGTCTCGGCGAGGACGGCCGAGGCGCCACCGTGTAGCAGCCCCATCGGCTGCATCGTCCGGGGATCCACGGGCATCGTCGCCTTCAGATAGTCGGCGCCCACCTCGGTGAAGGTGATGCCCAGGTGCTCGGCCATCATGTGGCTGCTATTTACGGTGAGTGGGTTTGCCATGGACGGTGTAACGCGTCGCTCGAATGCGTTCTCGGGACGGCATCGCTCCCGCTTCCCGCCTCCCGCTTCCCGCCTTCCCAACCTCCTCCTCCCTGTCATCCCGACCTTCCCTTCTTTGTCATCCCGACCTTCCCTTCTTTGTCATCCCGACCTTCCCTTCTTTGTCATCCCGACCTTCCCTTCTTTGTCATCCCGAGCGAAGCCGAGGGATCTCGCCGATCACGCATGGCGGCTCCCCGACCGGCGAGATCCTTCGGCTGCGACCCGGGCGGCCCCGCTCAGGATGTCGACGAAGGGGCGGGAGAGGAGAACCGCGAGGGCGCTACGTCTTCTCCCCCACGTGCGCGGCGAGCCAGTCTCGCACGGCCTCGCCGGTGCCGAAGGGCCAGGGCCGCAGCGTCGACGGCGGCACGCGCTTGTAATCCGCCAGCTCGTCGCCCAGCGTGATCGGGCCGGCGGCGCGGACGTGGTAGGCCACGATGACCTGATTCATGCGGAAGAACGGGTAGACCCCGATGAGGGAGACGACCTCGCCGTCGAGGTCCAGCTCCTCCTTCAGCTCGCGCAGGACGGCCTCCTCCGGGCGCTCGCCCCGTTCGAGGAAGCCCGTGATGAGCCCGTACCACGTCTCGGGCCAGCCCCTGTTGCGCGCCAGCACCACGGCGCCTTCGTGCTCGACGAGCGCCGCCACGACGGGGGCGGGGTTATCGTAATAGACGAAGTCGCACGCCGGGCAGGCCGGGCGCGGCAGGCCGCCGTCCTCGCGCTCGGCCAGCCGGGCGGCGCACTGCGGGCAGTATTGCGGGGCCTCGCTCATCCGTCCTCCTGCGCGCGCAGGCGGCTCCCCGGGACGGCCAGGTAGGTGGCATCCCCGCGCGCCACTTCTTTGCCTGCCTCGTTCGTCACCACGCTCTCGGCGTGGATCACCTGCCGCCCCATCCGCACCACGGTAGACTCGCAGACGAGCACGCCCGCGCTCACCGGGCGGAAGAACTTCACGCGCAGGTCTACCGAGACGAGCGCGCCGTCCTCCGCGCGCAGCGCCCGGAAGCGATCCGTGGGCAGGAGGGCGTGGGCGATGCCCGTATCGACGAGCGAGGCGATGACGCCGCCGTGCAGGATGCCGGCGGGCTGCGCCAGGTCCGGCCGGTGCGCGATGCGCGTCTTCGACCAGCCGGGGCGCACGTCGAGCACGTCGAGGCCGATGAGGTTGAAGAAGGGCAGGTGCGCGGCGGCGTCGAGGATCTCCTCGCGGACGTCGTTCATGAGGGTGCAGAGGCGGTCAGGCGGCAGGGTACGGGAGGTCGAGCGTGTCTCCGGGCGGCAGGGCGTGCCACCGGCGTTCGAGGGCGGCGCGGGTCTGGCGGATGCGGTGCAGGTCGCCGTCGGTGAGGCGGCGCGGCGGCGGCGCGCCCTGCGCGCGGTAGGCCGCAGCCAGGGCCGCGTTGAAGGCGTCGGCAGGCATCCGGTGGCCCGTGCCGCGCTCCTGATCCAGCAGGCCGACCACGTGCTCGGCCAGCGTGGCGTCCGGCCGGGCGTCGTCGCCGAGGTCGCGCGTGCCGAAGTCGGTGATATTCCATCCGGCGGCGAGCAGCCCGTAGAAGCCGTAGCCCAGGCCGAGGGTCGTCTCGACGGCGTAGTGGCCGAGGTCGTGCGCGGCGAAGAACGCGGCCGTCGGCCCCGTGCGGCGCTGCCACGTCACCGAGCCGTCGGCGCGCTCGCAGCGGAGGACGGTGCTGCCGTCCCGC
>JAWWAN010000608.1:0-2287 GCA_033721675.1 Rhodothermales bacterium
CATCGTCAAGCACCCGTACATCCGCGCGGTGGCCGTCCTGGCAGGCACCGGCAGCGCGCTCTTCGGCGTCGTGGCGATGCTGTGGCTGCCGCCACAGGCAGGCACGTTCGTCGTGGTTCTGGCCGCCTACGGGGTCGCCTCGCTGGTGCTGCACGTGGTCGTGGCGCTGCGGATGCGGGCAGACCGCCGGCGTGTGCTCGCCGAGGAGCGCGCCGCGGCGGCGGCCGCCCCCCCTCAACCGCCGTCGCCGGCCTGAGCGGTCTCGCCGAACGGGACCTCGTGGTAGTCCAGCGCCCACTCCCGCATGAAGCGGACGCGGCGCGGGCGAATCCGGTAGACGATCAGCGCGGGGTTGTCCAGCGAGCCGAGGTACTGCCGGAGCAGCGGGTTTTCGGCCCAGATCGCTTCGAGCAGCGCGCGGTCCGAGACGACCTCCGCCGTGCCGGTGATACGCACCTGATCGTGCCCGGCATCGAGGTAGCACAGTTCCACGTTCGGGCAGGCCGCAATCTCGGCCGTCTTCCCGTAGCTCCGCAGGTTGGCCACGTAGACGGTGAAGCCGTCGGTGCGGACGGGCGAGACGGGGCGGAGGCGCGGCTGGTCGCCGTCGCACGTGGCGAGCATCGGGAAGCGGGCCGCCTTCATCGCGGCGGCCGCCAGCGCGGGCAGTGCGGCGGGATCGACGGGCTCCGGCGTGGGTCGTTTTGCCATGGAGTAGGAGGAGCTGTGGAGAAGGAACAGGCGTCCGGCTCGATGATTCGCCGGATCGGCCGTAGATTGTTCCTCTCCGGCCCGCTTCGCCCTAACCCCCGATGCGTCTGCTCTGGCTCTTCCTCGGCCTCGCCGTGCTCGTGCTGATCCCGTTCTTCCTCTGGGGGGGTGCGGTGGAGGCCTTCTTCGTCCAGGGCGGCGCCGTGGCGTGGCTGCGCGGCTACGGCCCGTGGGCCGGCGTCGCGGGCGTCCTGCTGCTCGTCTCGGACCTCGTGCTGCCGGTGCCGGGGACGGTGGTGATGGCGGCGCTGGGGTACCTCTACGGGCCGGTGGCAGGCGGGCTGCTGGCGGCGGGCGGATCGTTTCTCTCCGGCGCCGTCGGCTACGGGCTGTGCCGGGCGTTGGGGCGGCGCGGCGCCCGCTGGCTCCTCGGCGCGCGCGACCTCGAACGCGGGGAGCGGCTCTTCGCGCGGGTCGGCGGGTGGATCGTGGCGCTCTCGCGGTGGCTGCCCGTCTTTCCCGAGGTGGTGGCGTGCATGGCCGGGCTGACGCGGATGCGCGCGCCGGTGTTCTTCGCGGCGCTCGCGTGCGGGTCGCTGCCCCTGGGGTTCGTCTTCGCCACCATCGGGCACGCGGGGGTGGAGCGGCCTGTGCTGGCCGTGGTGCTCAGCGCCGGCCTCCCACCGCTGCTCTGGCTGGCCGTGCGCCGGTGGATCCAGAAGAAAGACTCCGGCAATGCGGGGTGAACGCGTGCGCCGCGGCCTCCTCCCTCATCCCTCTTGCAGGCGCAGGTCGCGGGCGCGGAGCTGGAGCGTGGTCTCGCCCCGGAAGTGGTTCTCCTCGATGGAGAAGAGCAGCTCCAGCGGCGTGCCGGCGCGCTGGGCGGCCTCCACCGCCGGCAGGTAGTCGCCGAGGCCGAAGCCGATGACGTTGTGCGTGCCGCCCCGGCTCTCGATGGGCTGGACGACGCAGCGCAGGTGCCGCCCGTTGCCCACTGCCCTGGGCCGCCCCACCACGCGGAGATCGCGGGCGTGGAAGACCGGCCGCATGTTGTCCGGGCCGAAGGGGGCGAACTGCTTGAGGAGCTTCCAGAACCGCCCCCTGAGGCCACCGACGGCGTCGAGGTGGAGCGGCGCGTCGATCTCGATGGCGGGCAGCAGCGTCTCGGCCGTCGCCTGCGCGGCCACGGCCTCGTCGAGGCGGTCGCGCAGGGCGGGGATGCGGTCTTCGAGGAGCGTCATGCCGGCGGCATAATCGTGCCCGCCGAACTGCACGAGCAGGTCCTCGCACGCCTTGAGAGCGTCGTAGATGTTGACGCCGGGGATCGAGCGCGCCGACCCTTTGGCATGCCCGTTCGTGGTGCAGAGCACGACGGCGGGCCGGTGGAACCGATCCACGACGCGGCTGGCGACGATGCCGATGACGCCCTGGTGCCAGTCCGGCTCGTGCAGCACGAGGGCATGGCGGTGCCGCCCGGCGAGCTGGATCTCGGCCTTGCGGAGGGCCTGGTCCTGGATCTCGCGGTCGAGGGCGCGGCGCTGCTGGTTCGCCTCTTCGAGCACCTGCGCGAGGGGCG
>JAWWAN010000609.1:0-2227 GCA_033721675.1 Rhodothermales bacterium
ACTGCACGGGCGCCTCCGCCTCGCCGCCGGGCGCAGGGGCCGGCGCGTCGGTCTCGGCGCAGGCCGCCATCAGGAGCACGAGGGGGAGGATGAGAAACAGGCGGGGCATGGCGAAGCAGGCACGCGGCAGGGTGGGAAGGAACTCGCCCGGTGACGGGCTCGGAGGAGGCGTCAATTAGCCGTCCAGCGGATGCGGGTGGAATCGGTGAGGCCGTAGCGGTCCGCGAAGCCGCCCCGCACCTCGACCACGTACTTCGCCGGACCGGTGGAGTTGACCCGCTCATGCGAGAGCGGCTTGGTGCGCCGGGCGATGTTGACGATCTGCGAGTCGGCGCCGACGAAGATGATATCGAGCGGGAGCGGCGTATTCGCCATCCAGAAGCTTTGCATGTCGGGCGCGTCGAAGACGAAGAGCATCGCCTGGTCGTCGGTGATCTGGCGCCGGTTCATCAGGCCGACGCGGCGGCTCTCGGCGTCGGCGGCGATCTCGAGGTCGACGGTGCGGATCACCGAGCCGTCGGGGCGGACGAAGTCGAGCGCGCCGTCGACGCGCCACGTCGCGGGGTTGCGGGCCAGGGGCTCGTCGTCCGGGGCGGTGCGGCAGGCGGCGAGGCCGAGGAGAAGCATCAGAGCGAGAAGGAGTCGGAGCATCGGGAGGCGATCGGTGGGCGCTTTCGTTGAGGCCGGAGGGCTTCAGTCGAGATCGAACGTGTACCAACTCTCGTAGGTGAGCACGTGGAGGCGGCCGTCCTGGACCTCCAGGTAGTGGGGCGCCGCGTCGAGGTCCGTGCGCGCGCGCAGGCGGCCGGTCTGGCGATCCACGAGGTAGAGGGCGTCTGGCTCGGCGGTGAACCCGTAGCCGGCGATCACGATGTCCTCGTGCAGGATGAACACGTTGTTCGACACGAGGGGCGGCGTGCGCCACGTGAGCTCGCGCCACTCGGGGTCGAGGCGGACGAGCGACGAGCACTGGCCGCCGGCCTCGGCAGCGTACGTGGCGCAGGCTTCGTTGAAGTAGAGCGCGCCGTCGGCGTAGCGCACGTCCTGGATCTCGACGTAGCGGTCGTTTTCGAGAAAGGCGTTGAGATCGACGTCCCACCGGACGTCGCCGCTGCGGTCGTGGAGCACGGCGCGATACCGGCACACGTCCCCGAGGGAACCGCAGACGCCCTTGTAGAAGGCCAGCCAGTGTCCGTCGTCCACGGGGTCGGCGAGGAACAGGTCGAGGCCGCCGCGGCTGCGCGGCACGAAGCCCGGGGTCTCCGGCGGGACCCCCCGGCGGAAGCGCAGCGCCAGCCCTTCGGGCTTGTTCACGCCGGTGAGTGGTGCGGGCAGGCCCGCCTGACTGCTCCAGGCGCGCTGATCCAGCAGCGTCAGCGAGGGGATCCTGCTCGGCGACGGGCGGCCCTCGAGTTGGGTACGCTGCGGCAGCGTCTCGTCGGGCGGCGGGGCGTTGCCCGTCCACGTGAGCGAGCCCTGGGGCGTGCGGCAGCCAGCGGCGGCCATCAGGAGCACGAGCAGGAGAGGGAGGAGGCGCATCGTCAGTCCGTGCGGGCGGCGCAAAGTGCGGGTCGGCGGGGTTCTACGGGCGAGCCGGCGCGGCGGTTCATGCGTCCAGCAGCAGCTTCTGCGTGACGGCGTCGCAGACGTGCCGGCCCCGGTCGGTGAGGCGGACGCGGCTGTTGCGGATCGGCTCGATCAGCCGTTCCTGCTCCAGCACGGCCAGCGCGTCGATCTTTTCGAACAAGAGGTCGGCGCCGTAGCGGTCTTCGAGCACGTCGAGGTCGAGCCCGTCGGCGGTGCGAAGGCGAAGCATGATGTACTCGTCGGCGAGCTGGTCATAGGAGAGCGGCTCGCGGAATTCGAGCGGCGCGTGGCCCTGCCGCACGAGCGCCTCGTAGCGCTTCAGGTTGCGCACATTCGCCCAGCGCACCGCCAGCGGCGAGGGCAGATCTTTCCACCAGAACGCATGGGCGGACGGCCCCAGGCCCAGGTAGTTGGCGTGCTCCCAGTACCGCTGGTTGTGGACCGCCCGGCGGCCCGGCAGGGCGAAGCTGGAGATCTCGTAGTGCTCGTACCCGTGCGCCCGCAGGTAGTCCATCGTGAACTGATAGCGGTCCGCCACGGCGTCGTCGTCGGCGGGGGCCACTCGCCCGCGCGCCACCTGCTTGGCCAGCGGCGTGCGCTCCTCGATGGTCAGGCCGTACGTGGAGAGATGGGGGATCTC
>JAWWAN010000610.1:0-2221 GCA_033721675.1 Rhodothermales bacterium
CGCATAGCCGAGGTGGACGGCGTCGAGGTCGCCCGGGGTCATGACGTCCGGCACCGGGATCTGCTCGGGCGTGGCCCAGGAAGACTCGGGCGCCGGAGCGGGCCGCCGGGGCGGCTGGTAGGCGATGGAGGCGAAATCGGGGCGTTTCATCGGGCGAGGGGCGGGTGGTCGTCGTCGGGTGTGATGCCGAGGCGCTGCTGGAGGGCCGTCAGCGTCTCGATGAGCGGGCTGCGCCGGTGGATGAAGAGCACCTCTCCACCCAGGTCGCCCGGAATGTCATCCGGATTTCCCGCGACGAGGAGCAGCGGACTCCCCGCAGCATCGGCAGCGTGCCCCCTGAACGCCGCGAGAGCCCCAGCATACTCCGCGTCCGCGCTGCACAGCACGACGGCGTCCGGGCGGGTCTCGGCGAGGGCATCCGCCAGATTCGAGGCATCGCCGGCAGGGTCGTGCTGGAGGACGTGGAAGCCCCCGCACCCGAGGAAGTTGAGCGCAAAGGTCGCGCGGGCGTTCGCCATCACGGGGTCGCCGAAGAGGTAGAGGAGCACGGTGGGGGGCGCGCCGTGCGCCTGCGCGTGCCGCTCGGTGCGGAGCCGGACCTGCTCGAACGGCGTGGCCGCGCGGGGAGGGCCGTCCGCGCCCGCGAGCGCGCCGAGCCGCGATTCTTCGCTATCCGGATAGTTGGTGGTGCCGATGAGCGTCCGGCGGCGCGTGTTTAGCGCCTCGTGCTGGCGCTCCCGGGCCTCGGCGAGCCGCGCGCCGAGCGCTCCACTGTGGCGATGGGCCACGAGACCTCCGGCGCTCTCCATCTCCTGGAAGTGCGTCCATGCCGTGCGCGCCAGCGAATCAGTGAGTATTTCGGCATAATAGGACCCGGCGGCGGGGTCCTCGACGGCATCCAGGTGGGCCTCGTGCTGGAGGATGCGGGCTAGGTTGCGCGCGAGGCGGAGCGCATCGTCGGAGGGGAGACCCGTGGCGGCGTCGTGGGGCCGCACGATCAGCTCCCGGCACCCGCCCACCAGCGCGGCCGCTGCCGCCGTGGTCGCCCGCAGCAGGTTCGTGTGCGGGTCGTACGCCGTCATCGTCCAGCGCGAGGTCACGACCTCCACGGGGAGTTCGGGGGTGCCGGCGTCGTAGGCATCCAGGACGTGTGGGAGGAGGGCCCGCAGCGCGCGCAGCTTGGCGATCTCGACGAAATACCGGGGGCCTGCGCCGAGGCGGATGCGGAGGCGGGCCGCCGCTGCACCGGGGTCGATACCGAATGTGCGGAGGCGGGCCAGGTATTCGCTCACCGCCCCGAGCGCCACGGCGAGTTCGTCGACGGCCGTGCCGCCCGCGTCGTGGATGGCGGCGGCATCGGCGAGCAGCCAGGCCTCATCCTCGGCGAGCGGTCGCAGCGCGGCGTCTGCGTCTGGCGCAGCGAGGGCGTCGGTGGTGAGCCGGGCAGCGCCGGCCTCTGCGCGGAGCGACGCCACCCGATCTACCTCGCATTCGAGGACGAGACGTTCCGCCGGCAGCCCGGCCATCAGGTGGGGCAGGGAAGAGGGCGGCCATCCATCCGTCTCGCCGAGGCGGAACCCCACGAGATCGGCGGCGCCGTCCAGCGCGCGGCGCGCGAGGCGGTTTGCGGCCTCGGCCTCGGCAGCCTGGATGTCCTGGCGAAGCTTCCATGTTCTCGCCTCGGGCGGGCGGGCGAGGGTGGGCACCGAGAGGGCGTCCAGGTCTTCGGCGCGGTAGAACGGGCGCAGCGCGATGCCCTCGGGCATCTGCCACGTGAGCCGGTCGGGGGGCGCGCCGCGCAGGTCCGCCGCGACGCGCTCCAGCCACGCTTCGGTGGGGGTCGGTGGGAAGGCGTCGCGCACCGCGCTCGGGAAGGGGTTCGTCAGTTCGTCAGCCATGGGCAGGGGATGGGGGTCAGCACAGAAGTCTGAAAACGGCTGACGGGCGGTGATGCTCCCCGTCAGGCGCCCTTCGCGTGGGTCCGATAGCAGCGCACGAGATCGAAGACCGCCACGCCGAAAGCCACGGCAACGTTGAGGGAGTGCTTGGCGCCGTACTGCGGGATCTCCAGGGCGAGGTCGGCCGCTTCCACGAGCGCCTCGCGGACGCCGTGGAGCTCGTTGCCGACGACGAGGCAGAGCGGGAAATGGCGCGCCTCGACGGCCGTCGTCGCAGTCGGCGCATCCGTGATTTCGAGGACGGCGAGGGTGTAGCCCCGGCG
>JAWWAN010000611.1:0-2218 GCA_033721675.1 Rhodothermales bacterium
ACTCCGGGTTCATGATCGCCCAGGTGACGGCCGCTGCGCTCGCCTCGGAGAACAAGACCCTCGCCCACCCGGCCTCGGTGGACTCGATCCCGACGAGCCTGGGCCAGGAGGACCACGTCTCGATGGGGTCGATCAGCGCCATCAAGCTGCTCTACGTGCTCCAGAACGTCGAGCACGTCCTCGCCATCGAGCTGTTCACCGCCGCCCAGGCGCTCGACTACCGGGCGCCGCTGCGGCCCGGGCGCGGCGTCGAGGTCGCGCACCGCTACGTCCGCGACCGCATCCCGCACTACGAGGCGGACTCGCTCTTCCAGGAAGACATCGACCGCTGCCTGGCGATCATCCGGGGGCGCGACTTCGAGGAGCATCTGGTGCACGCGCTGAACGAGCTGGACTGATGCCGGTCCTCACAAATATCGCGCTACTGGCCACCTGCGCCGCCGAGGGGGGGCAGGGCGCGATCCACGCGGTCGAGCGCGCGGCCCTCGCCTGGGACGGGGAGACCATCCGATGGGTGGGCGCGGAGGCGGACCTGCCGGCCGCCTATGCCGCCATGGAGCGCGTGGATGCCGGCGGGGCGCTCGTGGTGCCCGGCCTCGTGGATTGCCACACGCATCTCGCCTTCGGGGGCTGGCGCGCGGACGAGTTCGCGATGCGCAGCCGGGGCGCCACCTACCGCGAGATCGCCCGCCAGGGTGGCGGCATCGCCTCGACGATGCGGCACACGCGCGCGGCCTCCGAAGACGCCTTGCTCGAACGGAGCCGGGGCTTTCTGCGTGCGATGGCCCGGCTGGGCGTGACCACGGTGGAGGCCAAGAGCGGCTACGGGCTCTCCGCCGAGGACGAGCTGAAGACGCTGCGGGTCTACCGCCGCCTGCACGAAGAAGGGCCGATGACGATCGTGCCGACGTTCCTCGGGGCGCACGTCGTCCCGCCCGAGTTCGCCGACGACCGGGCGGGTTACGTGCGGTTGCTCACCGACGTGCTGATGCCGCGCATCGCCGAGGAAGGGCTCGCCCGGTTCTGCGACGTGTTCGTCGAGGAGACCGCGTTCTCGGTGGAGGAGGCGCGGCAGATCCTGGCGGCTGGGCGACGCCACGGGATGCGCCCGAAGCTGCACGTGGACCAGCTCTCCGACGGCGGCGGCGCGGCACTTGCCGCCGAGGTCGGCGCCGCCTCTGCCGACCATCTCGAACACGCCTCCGATGCCGGCCTCGCCGCGATGGCCGAGGCCGGCGTCGTGGCCGTCAGCCTGCCGCTCGCCTCCCTCTACCTCCGCCAGCCGCCCCTCGACGCCCGCCGCGCGATGGAGGCCGGCGTGGCGGTGGCCGTGGCGACGGACTTCAACCCCGGCAGCGCGCCCAGCTACCACCTGCCGCTCGCCCTCACGCTCGCCTGCACGATGCAGCGCATGACGCCCGCCGAGGCGCTCAAAGGGGGCACCCTCTATGCCGCCCGCGCGCTCGACCTCGACGCCCGCGTCGGCTCGCTCGAACCGGGCAAGCAGGCCGACTTCGTCCTGGTCGATGCGCCGGACGTGGACCACTGGCTCTACCACTTCCGCCCGAACGCCGCCGTGGCGACGTACGTCCGGGGCCGGCGGTATCCCGAAGCATGAGGGCGTATAACGCGATGCCCCGACGGGTGCCGAACCGCTCACCCAGATTCTGGCCCGACGCCCATGCCTCCGTTCGATCCCCCCGCCATCTCCCCGCCTGAGACTGCGCCGGACGACCCGCGCGTGGGGCATCTGCTCGGGCGGGCGCTCCGGGGCGTGGAGGAGGCGCGGGCCGTGATCCTCGGCTTCCCGTGCGACGAAGGCGTGCGGCGCAACGGCGGCCGGCCCGGGGCCGCGGCCGCCCCGGATGCCCTCCGCCAGGCGCTCTACCGCTTCACCCCGGATGCCCGCCACGCCGAGGCCTTCCACGACCTCCTCGCCCACACGGCCGACCTGGGCAACCTCCGGGTGGAGGGGACGATGGAGGAGGCGCAGCGCGCGCTGGGGCGGGCACTCGCCCCGTTCCTACAGCGTGGCGCGGTGCCCATCGTTCTGGGCGGGGGCCACGAAACAGCCTTCGGGCACTTCCTGGGCTATGCCGAAGCCGGGCGGGCCGTGTCGATCCTCAACGTCGATGCCCATGCCGATGTGCGGCCGCTGCGAGACGGGCGTGGGCATTCCGGCTCGCCGTTCCGGCAGGCGCTGGAGCACCCGTCGGGC
>JAWWAN010000612.1:0-2213 GCA_033721675.1 Rhodothermales bacterium
CGCGCCCGTCTTGCGGATCTTGGAGATCGTGCCGATGCGGTTGAGCGGCAGGCGGACGACGCGCCCCTGCTCGGCGAGGGCCTGGAGGATGGCCTGGCGAATCCACCAGACGGCGTACGAGATGAACTTGAACCCGCGCGTCTCGTCGAAGCGCTTGGCCGCCTTCATCAGGCCGTAATTGCCCTCGTTGATGAGGTCGGAGAGGTGGAGGCCCTGCCCCTGGTACTTCTTCGCTACGGAGACGACGAAGCGGAGGTTGGCGCGGGTGAGGCTTCGCAACGCCTCCTGGTCGCCTTCGCGGATGCGGCGGGCGAGCTCCGCTTCCTCGGCGGGGGTCACGAGCGGAATCTGTGCGATCTCGTGGAGGTACTGGTCCAGCATACGCTGGCGGCGCGGTACGTACATAACCTCTCGCAGTGATGACGGTGTAGAGAGGACCCGGCCGGTGGCGGCATCTGTACGCACGGGGGAGGTCGTCTCAGAGACGGGCCGGCACGGGCTCGCACCCGCACGCCCCCGGGCCGCCGGGCCGCAAGGTCCGGACGCCGGGCGTGGCGGAAGCGGGAGCGGGGTGCAGGGCGGTCGAACGGCCCGCGTCGTGCTTTGTTCACGGCGGCGCGATCTGGGGCATACCGGCGAGGCTGTAACGACCTCCCTACATCCGGGGGCGATGCTTGCTTTCGAGGGAAGGACGATCAACCTTGCGTCTCCACCCCTCTGCCCGCCTCTCCTGTCCATGAAGCGGATCGCTCACGTCGTACTCCTGGGAGGATGCGCCGTGGCCGCCACAGCGACCCTCGCCGGCTGCGGCGGCCCGCAGTCTGCGCTGGACCCCGCCGGGCGCGGGGCCGAGCAGATCGCGACGCTCTTCTGGTGGCTCGTGGCGGGCAGCGCCGTCGTGTGGGTGGCGGTAATCGGGATGGCCGTCTACGCTATCCGCCTCCGGCCCCGGCCGCACGCCCCCCGCACGGTGAAGCTGCTGATCATCGGCGGCGGCGTGGCCTTCCCCACGGTGGTGCTGGCCGGCTACCTGATCTACGGGCTCGCCCTCCTCCCGCCCCTGCTGGCTCCGGCCCCACCCGGCGCGCTCCGCATCGAGATATCAGGGGAGATGTGGTGGTGGCGCGTGCGGTACCTCCCCCCCGGCGGCCCGGCCGTCGAGCTCGCCAACGAGATCCGGCTGCCCGTGGGCCGGCCCGTCGAGCTGCGGTTGACCAGCCCGGACGTGATCCACTCGTTCTGGATCCCGGCCCTCGGCGGCAAGATGGACATGATCCCCGGCCGGACGACGCGGCTGCGGCTGGAGCCGACGCGCACCGGCACCTTCCGCGGCGTCTGCGCCGAGTTCTGCGGCCCCTCGCACGCCCTGATGCGGTTCTTCGCGGTCGTGGAGGAGGAAGACGCCTTCGCCGAGTGGCTGGCGCATCAGGCCCGCCCGGCGGCGCGCCCCACGGCGCCCCTCGCCCTGCGCGGGCAGGCCGTCTTCCGGGCGAACGGGTGCGGCGCCTGCCACGCCGTGCGCGGCACCGACGCCGCCGGCGTCATCGGGCCGGACCTGACGCACGTGGGCAGCCGCCTCAGCCTCGGCGCGGGCGTCCTCCCCACCGCGCCCGACGCCTTCCGGCAGTGGATCGGCCACACAGACGCCGTCAAGCCCGGCGTCCACATGCCCGCCTACGGGATGCTGGATGACGCCGACCTCCGCGCCCTCGCCGCCTACCTCGACGGACTGCGATGAGCGGCACCCCGCCCCGGACCACGCCCGACGACCCTGAGCCGCTGCCGTACGAGCCGCCGGCCACGGTGCAGCGCGCCCAGGCCGAGCGCCTGCTCCGGGCCTGGAAGACGCCGACCGGCTGGCGCTACTGGTCGGCCGTCAACAACTCGGAGGTCGGCGTCTGGTATGTCTGCACCGCCCTCGCCTTCTTCGTCTTCGCCGGCGTGCTGGCCCTGCTGATCCGCACCCAGCTCGCCGTCCCGGAGAACGACTTCCTCTCGTCCGACACCTACAGCCAGCTCTTCACGCTCCACGGCTCGGTGATGATGTTTCTCTTCGCCGTGCCCATCTTCGAGGCGGTCTCGATCATGCTCCTGCCCGAGATGCTGGGCGCGCGGGACCTGCCGTTCCCTCGCCTCTCGGCCTACGGGTTCTGGAGCTTCCTGCTGGGTGGCCTGTTCGTGTGCGGCTCCCTCTTCTTCGACGCCGCGCCCCG
>JAWWAN010000613.1:0-2193 GCA_033721675.1 Rhodothermales bacterium
AGGGCGAACGCTGCCTGCGCCGCGAGCTGGCCCGGCGGCGGGGGGAAGGGGGATTGATCGAAGAATGAAGAAGGCAGATCGAAATGGACGAGAGGCTGTATCTGAACGCGTCCCGGAGCCGGATCCTTTGTCCCGCTGAAATCCTCGATCTGCACTCTGCGATCGTCGCCCTCGTCCTCACCCTCCGAGCCCGGTCTGCATCAACTCTACGAAGGCGCCGGGGCCGATGCCCTCGACGCCCGTGCGGATGCGGAGCGTGCACCAGAAGTCGAGGATGAGCATCTGCGCGGCGTGGATGGGCACCGCGATCCAGAAGGAGCGGCACCGCCAGACGAGCGCCCCGAGCGCCACGCCGCCGAGGATCGAGAGCAGCGCCTCGGCCAGCGGCTTGTTCAGGTGCAGCAGCGCGAAGGGCACGGTCTGGACGAAGATGGCGTAGAGCCCGAACGTGCGCGCCGTGCCGAAGAGCACGAATCCACGCCACAGGTATTCCCACCCGATCCAATAGAAAAGAAACAGTAACTCGTAGAGAGCGAAGAAACGCCAGGAGCGCGCGGCCGGTTGGAAGTGCGGGTATTGCGCCTGGAAGGCCGCGCCGTCTGAGAGGACCCACGTGCCGACGGCCACGACGGGCAGGTAGGCCAGCGCGAGCGCGCCGGCCAGCCGCCAGTCGCCCAGCCCGAGGCCGATCTCGGCGGGGCGGCGGCGGAAGGCGACGAGGAGCAGGGCCGCCGGCAGCACGAAGCCGGTGATGCCCTGCACCCCGAACCACCAGCCCCACGCCAGCAGCCCGCGCCACTCCTCGGCGACGTACGCGGCCAGCTCGGCGCGGAAAAACCGGCGGCTGCCCAGCGTGCTCTGTACCAGCACGAAGACGACGCACGTCGTCAGCACGACCACCGTCTGGCGGTCGAGCGTGCGGGCGGCGCGCAGGAGGCGGCCCCATTCGGCGCGAAGACGTTGTTTCATCCGGATCGACGACGCAGTGCAGGCACCCGGCAATATACAGGAACGGCGGCGACCTTCGGGGCGCGGCATTGTGGCTCTGGCCGTACTCCTAACCGTGCTGGCCGCCGGCTGCGCCGAGGGCCACGGGCCCGGCGGCGCCGAAGGCCGCAGCCGCGTCGCCTACGAGGCGCCCGCCGGGCCGGCCGAGGCGCTGCGCCGCCCGGTCGACTCGCTCTTCCTCGACCACGACCTCGACGCCCTCGCCCTGCCCCCACCGGACTCCGCCGGCGCCGCACGCTGGGTGGACTCGACCCTCGCCACGCTCTCGCTCGACGAGAAGATCGGCCAGCTCTTCATCGTCCACCTGCCCCGCCCCGGCATCCGCCAGATGCTCGACGACGAGGCGCTGGAGGCCGTCGAAGACGCGCATGTGGGCGGCTTCCTCGTGCCGCGCCTGCTGGACCCCGAGACCGTCTTCGAGCAGACGCAGCGCCTCCAGCGCGCCTCCCGCCTCCCCCTCTTCTTCGCGGCGGACTACGAGCGCGGCGCCGGGCGCTTCAGCAACGCCTTCACCGAGCTGCCGTCCAACATGGCCCTCGGCGCCACGCGAGACACCGCCCTCGCCGCCGCCGCCGGCCGCCTGACGGCCCTGGAGAGCCGCGCCATCGGCATCAACCTGTTGCTGGCGCCCGTGGTGGACGTCAACAACAACCCGGACAACCCGATCATCAACATCCGGAGCTACGGCGAGGCGCCCGGCCTCGTGGCAGACATGGCCGAGGCGTTCGTGCGGGAGGCGCAGCGCCACGGCGTCCTGACGACGCTCAAGCACTTCCCCGGCCACGGCAACACGGCCGTGGACTCGCACGCGCGGATGGGCGTCGTCGAGGGCGGCGCGGCCGTGCTGGACAGCGTCGAGCTGCGGCCCTACCGGCGGCTGCTCGGCCAGGCCGACGCCCCGGCGGGCGTGATGAGCGCCCATCTCTGGGTGCCGGCCCTCGACGATGAGCCCCTGCCTGCCACCTTCAGCCAGCGAGCCCTCACGCACCTGCTCCGCGACTCGCTCGGCTTCGAGGGCTTCATCGTCACCGACGACATCCGGATGGGCGCGCTGCAGGGGCGCTACGCCCCCGCCGAGCGCATCGTCCGCCCGCTCCGTGCCGGCGCCGACGTCATCCTGACGCCCCGCAGCCTGCCGCGCGCGGTGGAGGCCGTCAGGGCCGCCCTCCGCGACGGAGCGCTCAC
>JAWWAN010000614.1:0-2182 GCA_033721675.1 Rhodothermales bacterium
ATCTCCAAGATCCGCAAGACGAGCGCCAAGCTGGCCCAGGAGCACGAACGCGCGCCCAACCTGGAAGAGCTGGCCGACGAGCTGGAGATCGACGTCGAGAAGGTCCGCGAGGCCATGCAGCACACGGGCCGCCATCTCTCGATGGACGCGCCCTTCAACGAGGACGACGACAACAGCCTCCTCGACGTCCTCCCCAGCGACGACGGGATCGCGCCGGACGAGTCGCTGCTCGACGAGTCGGTCAAGATCGACATCGAGCGGGCGCTCTCGATGCTGCACCCGCGCGAGGCCGAGATCACGCGCCTCTACTTCGGCATCGGCCGCGAGCACCCGCTGACGCTCGAAGAGATCGGCCAGCGCTTCGGACTCACGCGCGAGCGCGTCCGCCAGATCAAGGAGAAGGCGCTCCGCAAGCTCCGCCAGAAACACCGCCGCGAAGAACTTCAGATGCACATCGGATAGAACGGCTACCGCATTCATGAAGAGAGGCGTTCTCCTGACCGGAGGGCGCCTCTCTTCATTGAGCCGGATCGTGTAGGCGTTCTTCGTGTTCAGGCCGTTGGGTCCAAAACAGACCTTCGACCTGCCAACCTGAAACCTTCGGCGCGAGCGAAGCGAGCCTGCTTCAGCCTGTCTTCGCCCAACGCGTGGTAAGGGCATCTTCGGGGATGCCGTACTGCTTGAGCGCGGCGTCGTAGGCGGGCATCCAGGCACCGGGCTGGGCGCGGCTGAGGCGCCGCACCACCAGCTCGGCCGGTACGTCTTCGGGATAGGCGAACGCCTCGTCGTCGATGGTCCCCTCCAGCGCGGGCGCGTCGTAGACGATGCGGGCGACCGTGTCCTGCGGGCGGGGGTGGCAGGTGCGCGCCTCGGGCGAGGCGAGCGTCTGCAGGTTGATGCGGCCGCGCTCGCTGAAGAGCGCGCGGTCCCACCGGGCGGCGAGGTGGAGGGCATCGTGCGGGCGGTAGAGCAGGTCGGGCGCGCGGAAGCGGTAGAGCACGTCCAGCCCCCCGGCGCCGAGGAGCAGGGCATCGCGCAGGCGGTCCTGCTCCGCCTCCGCCACCGTCTCCGGCTCGCCGAGCTCGAAGCCGATGCGGCGGGCGCCGTGCTCGACGACGAAGTCCACCCACAGCGGAGCGCACGGCGTCTCCACACGCACCTGATAGCGCAGCCCGGTGATGGGCTCCAGGTATTTGACCAGGTGCCACGCGAACTCGTCCTCCAGCGGCCGCTCGTAGGGCGGGTCGTAGAAGAGCGACGGCTCGAGGTACTGCGGGTGCGGCTCGGCGGCCGTCGCCTTGACGAGGCGCGGCGCGGTATGGCGAAGGCGTTTCATCTCGTGCATCGCAGACAGCCCCTCCCAGGCTGTTTCGTCAGGATCTACGCGCAGGATACGGAGGCCGGGTGTCAGCTTAGTGTCATAGTGTTCACGCCTATGTGATAAAAAGTTGTGACGGGCGGAGGGGGCACCCGGCCTACACTAATCCGCAGGGCCGGTGCGTTGTAGCGGGCAGACCGCAACTCAGCGAACCGGTAAGGACGATGAAACGCATGGCACGCGGGTGGATCGGGATGGTGCTGCTGATGCTGGCCGGGCCGGCCGCGGCGCAGGGGCTCGTCATCGGGCCGGAGGGCCGGCCGGCGCCACTCGTGCTGGCCGAGCACCGCGTGGCGGCGGACGTGGAGGAGCGCGTGGCCGTCGTCGAGGTGCGCCACCGGTTCGTCAATACGAGCGCGGGGACGGTGGAAGGGACCTTTCTTTTCCCGCTGCCCGCCGAGGCGCAGGTGAGCGACTTCACGATGACGGTGGACGGCGAGGTGCTGGCGGGCGAGGTGCTCGCGGCCGAGGAAGCCCGGCGCATCTACGAAGACATCGTCCGCCGCAGCCTGGACCCCGCGCTGCTGGAGCTGGCCGGGCACCGCACCTTCCGGGCGCGCGTCTTCCCGATCCCGCCCGGTGCCGAGCGCACGATCACGCTCCGCTACGATGCCACGCTGCCGCAGGACGGCGAGACGGTGACGTTCCGCTATCCGCTCCGAGGCTCGCTGACCCATCGCGGCGCGGCGATGCCGACGCCGTGGCCGGAGCCCCGCCCCACGCCCGCGCCGCGCCCCGCCCCCACGCATCCTGCGCACGACGCCCCGGCGCCCCAGACCCTCCTCCGCGTCGCCATCGCGGCGA
>JAWWAN010000615.1:0-2082 GCA_033721675.1 Rhodothermales bacterium
AGCGCCCGCGCGCCGGATTCTCGATGGGGTCGTGGAGGGGGTCCGGGACGGCGAAGGAGACGCCGCCCATGGCCGCGTTCTGGGAGGGGAAGAGCAGGAACTGGCTGCCGGTAGCGACGGGCACGCTCTTGACGGGGATCTGCTGCGCCGCCACGGCCAGCGGCAGCAGCATCCAGAGGGCCGCGGTAACGATCCAGGCTTTCATAGCGAAGGGGTTGCGAGCGAGAGGGCGATGATCTCTCTCGCTACCCCGTCTCCACCCGGACTACCCAAGCAGGGTACCGGGAAGAGGCTATCGATTATCCGTGGCGCATACGCGGTGCGCCGGAGAGCGGAATGAACCCGGCTGGTGCCGCCATCGCTGCGGGCCGCTCCTCCTCACCACCGCGCTTTCTGGCCGCGGACGTCCACGTGGATGAAGGGGCCCCGGTGGGGCGCCGGGGCGTAGATGCCGAGGCCGCCGACGAAGGGCTGGTACCACGTCTCCTCGGTGGCCTCTTCCACGATGGCGGCCATCGCGCGGGCGTCGGCCACGGTGACGGCGCCGTCGCCCGTCAGGTCGTCCATCGTACCGTCGCCGTCGAGGTCCACGAAGACGTCGGCGGCGCCGCCGTAGAGGTGGCGGCTGTACGTGGTCGTGTTGCCGATGGAGCGGTTGTAGTAGGGCGTGCGGTAGGCGCTCATCACGTGGAGCGTCTGCGCGGGGATGCCAAGCTCGTTGACCTCCTGCACCAGCATTTCGAGCTTGAGCAGCAGCCGCTCGCGGATGAGGACGTAGCGCGGCCAGCCGGCCTCCTGCTTGCACAGGAACTGCCCGAGCGTGAAGTGGGGCGAGACGGGCACGTGGCGGTTCTCCGGGGTGACCTCCACGAAGCCGGCGGGCTCGTCGTAGACGGGGTTGCCGCGCAGCGGCTCATCCGCGTAGTCGCCGATGCGGTATCCGTTGAGCGACTGGCTGCGGTGGTCGAAGGGGGTCTTGACGAAGACGTTGAGCGTGATGGTCTCGCCGGCGCGGGTATCCGTGATGGTGACCGGGTAGAGGCCCGGCGCGCCGGGCGCGGTCCACCGCCACGTCTCGGGGCCGGTCTGTTCGGCCGCGCCCTCCGGGGCCTCGAAGGCGACGTTGCCCGTGCCCTGCGTGAAGACGGCCTCGATCTCCACCGCCTCGCCCGGCATCACGAAGAGGCCGAAGACGCGGTACGGGATGACTTCGTCTTTCACCTGAACGGCGAAGCCGGCACGCCCCTCGGAGAAGCCTTCTTCGTCCGCCGCGAGGTCCTCGGCGGGCTCCACGCGCTCGTTCAGGCCGGGCTCGGCGGCGACGAGCGACACCGGCTTCGGCTCGATGGCTTCTTCGGGCAGCCACCACGCCGCCGCCCCGCCCACGGCGAGCAGACTCAGCAGCAACAGCGTGAGAACGTAGCGCTTGCGGGTGGACGTCATGACGGGATGCGCGTACTCTTGGAGCGGTATCTAGAGGGCGTCGGCGAGGTCGGCGTCGTGGTCGTACAGGTCGTCGTAGAAGCGCACGGTGCCGTCGTCCTCCGCGAAGGCGGTGAAGTAGAGGATGTAGACCGGGATGTGCTCGTCGAGGTCTACCTGCTCCCACTCGCCGTTCTGGAGGGCGTCCTGGATGCGGGCGCGGTCCCAGCCGGCCTTGCGGCTCAAGGCCCAGACGGCGAGGTCCTCGGGGCGCTCCACGCGGATGCAGCCGTGGCTGTAGTCCCGCTCAGACTCGTCGAAGAGATGGTCGGCGGGGGTATCGTGGAGGTAGATCGCCATGTCGTTCGGAAACATGAACTTGACCAGGCCGAGCGCATTCGACGGGCCGGGCTTCTCGCGCAGGCGCAACTCACCCGATTCGACGCGGCTCAGCGGGGTCGAGTACGGGTCGTACACCTCGGCGCCCGGGCCGTAGTGGCTGACGATCTGGAAGTTGTTCTCGACCAGGTAGGCGCGGTTGCCGCGAGCCTTCGGAAGGATCTCCTCGTTGGCGATGCTCGGCGGGATGTTCCAGTACGGGCTGAAGATCAGGTGCTCCATCTCGTCGGTGAAGACGGGCGTGGCGCGGCCTCCGTAGGA
>JAWWAN010000616.1:0-2064 GCA_033721675.1 Rhodothermales bacterium
CCCCCCGCCCAGGCGCAGCGCCGCGAGGAAGGCGAACAACAGCGACGGGTAGACGACGCCGAAGACGGTGGCGGCGAGGTCGAACAGGGGCCGCTCACGCGCCGAGAACGGGCTCCAGGCCAGCACGCCGAGGACGCCCACCACGGCCAGCGGGACGGCCGGCGCCCACAACGGATGCAGCGCCGCGAGGGCGCCGATCGCCAGCCCCGCCCACGTCCACGGCGCCAGGCCGGCCGTCTTCATCAGCCCGTAGACCTCCACCTGCGCCAGCACCGCCAGGGCGACCACGAGCAACCCGAACGGCCAGCCCCCCAGGTACACGAGCCCCAGCAGGAGCGGTGCGCCGATGAGGGCCGTCAGGATGCGGAGCGTCGCGTTGGAGATCGCCAAGGGTATGCGGAATCCGGGGCGGGGGCGGCGGGCCGGGGTGCGCGGGCGTCAGCAGAGAGACCAGGCCGGCGCGGCACGCTATCGCTCAGTCGTCGCGGTCGTCGTCGCCGCCGGGGAAGCGGATCGACTCGATGCCGGAATCCAGGGCGGCCTCCTCCTCGGGGTCGTGCGCGTCGGGGGCGGGGCCGGCCGCGAGGGCGGCCTCCTCCAGCTCGGCATCGGACGGGGGCGCCTGGGCGAGCAGCTGCCGCGCCTCCTCGACCCGCGCAGGGGGGACGAGGACGTGGACCAGGGCCATGTCGCCCAGGTTCAGGTTGAAGGCATGGTCCCGCTGCGTGAGGACGACGGCCTCGATGCCGGCGTCGTCGAGGCGGTCGCGGACGAGGTCGGCCTCGTAGTCGGTGCCGGAGCGGAAGACGACGGTCCACCCTTCGTAGATCTGGTCACTCATGGGTCGGTATCGGGGAAGTGGGTTCAGGAGGAGGGGCCGGCACGGCGGCCAGCAGACGCTGCGCCCGCGCCCGGATGGCGGCGATGACGGCCGCGAAGACGGCGAAGCCGAGCAGCGCCACGTACCACGGCACCGTCAGCTCCTCGATGTCCGCAAGGTCCAGGTCGGGGCGGCTGCGCACGTAGGCGGCGGCCAGCACGGCGAAGCCGTTGTTGACGAAGTGAACCACGATGGGGGCCCACAGGCTGCCCGTGCGCCACGCCAGATAGGCGAGGTAGATGCCCAGCACGGACAGCGGCAGCGCCTCGGTGAGGCGCAGATGGAAGAGGCCGAAGACGACGCCCGAGAGCACGATGCCCCACATCACCCCGGCGCTCCGCTCGAACTGCCGCTGCGCGTAGCCGCGGAAGAAGATCTCTTCGCAGAACGCCGGCGTGACGGCGATGACGGCGAGGCTGAAGAGGATACTCAGATCGCCCGCGAGGACCGACTCGATGAGCACCTGCTGCAACGCTTCCTGCTCCTCCAGAAACTCCGGCTGGGGGATCCACCGGCCCAGCCCGCTGAGCCACTGGACCACCGGCATCAGGGCGAAGAGCCCCACCACCGAGAGGCCAAGCAGGCCCCAGTCCACCCGCCGGAACCGCAGGAACGGCGCGGCGCGCGGCGTGTGCAGCCGGGCCAGCAGGATCCCCACCACCAGCAACCCGAAGACCTGCCCGATCGAGTTGGCGATGAGAAACTCGCGCGCGAACTGCTCGATCATCCCGGCCAGGTCCGTCCCGAACGCGCTCACGTCCGCCCCGCTGCCGAGCAGCAGCCCGATGACGAGGACCGTGGTGATGCCCTGGTAGACGACGAGGCCGAGGATGACGGCGAGGACGGCCGTGACCCATGCGGGGAAGCGCGCTCGCTCCAAAGGGCCGGTCAGCGGGATCGGGGCGCCGGGCGCCCACGCGTCGCGGAGCGCGGGGGCGGGTTCGACCTCGGGCGGAGATGGGTGCATCAGGGATCGTGGGCTACGGTACAAAAAAAGGCGTCGCAAAACGCCTGCCGGTAGTTCGCTCTGCGCGAACGGTCGTTCCAGGGTATCGGCCGAAAAGACAGTCTTGTTACGCCCCCCCCTCGCCGGGGTTGCTCCCCCCGCCGAGGCCCATCAGCCGACGGAGCCGGTGGACGACGGTGCGCAGCCGCGTGTAGACGTGCTTGTGGTTGTCGTAGCC
>JAWWAN010000617.1:0-2050 GCA_033721675.1 Rhodothermales bacterium
CCGGACCTGGACGCGCCTCGGCACCGACCTCCCCGCCGAGCCCGTCAACGTCGTCCTCGAAGACCCGCACAACCCCGACCTGCTGTTCGTCGGGACGGACCACGCGCTCTACGCCTCGCTCGACGGCGGGGCGACGTTCATGGGGATGGGGGGGCTGCCCGCAGTGCCCGTGCACGACCTCAAGATCCAGGCGCGCGCCAGAGACCTGATCGTCGGTACGCACGGGCGGTCCATCTACCGGGCCGCCATCGCGCCGGTGGAGGCGCTCACGCCCGCGCTGCAGGCGGAGCCGGTCTTCGTCTTCGCCCTCGATCCCGTCTCGCACCGCGACTCGTGGGGCCGCCGGTTCGCGAGCTGGAGCGAGCCCGACGCGCCGGAGATCACCGTCGTCTACTTCGCCGGGAGCGCGGGGCCGGCGACGGTGCGCATCCGGGCGGAGGACGGCGCGGTGCTACAGACGCTCGAAGACGCCGCCGAGCGCGGCCTCAACTACGCCGCCTACGACCTCTCGATGGACCCCGCCGCCGCCGAACGCCTGAACGAGCAGCGCGCGGACGACGACGAAGCCGACCCGCTGGAGCCGGCCGACGACGGCGTCATCTACCTGCCGCCCGGCACGTACACCGTCGAGGTCGAGATCGGCGGGGAGACGGCCACGGAGACGCTGAACCTGGAGGTGCGCCGCCGCCGTGGGGCCGCCGAGCCGGCGATGGGCCCGGAGGGGGACGACGAGATCAAGTAGCGCCTCGCACCAGAAGCGAAAAAGGCCGCCCCGGTCGATGTGCCGGGGCGGCCTTTCTGCAGATGCGGGGTGCGGGGCGATGCGGACTACCAGGCTGCCGGGCCGTTCTCGTCGCCGGCGCCGAGGGGGTCTTCCTGGCCGAGGAGTAACATTACATCGTCTTCGGCCGCCGGGCGGGCGGCCTCGGCCGGCCGGGCGGGCGGCGCCACGGCGTCTCCGGCGAGGATGTAGAGCGTGCCGAGGTAATGCGTCCCGCCCTTCACGACGGTGCCCTCCTTGACGAGCTGCCGCGCGATGTGGAACGCGCACGTCTCGTACCCCTTGCCGGGCTGGTAGAAGTTCGCCGAGCGGCGCTGCGTGCCCACGATCAGGCAATACCCCCGCGAGAGCTTGGCCACGGCGTGCGCGTGCCACTTCTCTTTGCTGACGGTGGGCGCGTTGCGTTTTTCCTGCGGATCGTCGGATCGCTGGGAACGGTCGTGCTCGGAGACTTCCATGGCGGCACCTGTCGGTAAGAGGCGGTGAAGGCGGTTTGAGCGCGCTGACAACCTCGCGATTTTCAGGGAGTTCCGCGCCAGCGTGCCGCTCCGAAAATATCGCCTCAGCGAGACGCCCGGTTCACACGCCAGTCGTACGCGAAGGTGACGGCCGGATGGGCGCGTATCTGCCCGGCCGTCCGGCCCGCCAGCACCGCGCGGAGGCGGGCATAGCCGGGGCGGGAGGGAGGCATCGCGCGCAGCAGATAATCTCCCGCAGCGAGGCCCGGCCGGTCGAAGTCGCCGCCGTACCAGTCGAGGATGGACGAGAGGATCACGCGGTCCCCCTCCACGCGCAGATGCGCCGGCGAGGCCACGAACGCCCGGAACGCCGCATCGAGAAGGGCATCCACCGTACCCGGCGTGAAGGCGGCGCGGGGCAGCGGCGGGCACGCGAGGGCCGCGCAGTTGAGCCCCACGTGGACGCGGGGGTCGAGGCGGTCCAGCCGGTAGGCCGCGAGGGCCGCCCGCCCGTCCTCGCCGCGCAGGATCACGTTCTCGATCTCGTTGAGCGTCAGGCCCAGGCCGGCCGTCCGCAGCGGCGTCTCGAAGAAGGCGTCGGCGTAGCCGTCGGCCACGATGTCGTCCACGGCCGGCGTCTCGACGATGTGCCAGAGCATCTGCACGTTGTAGGCGTTGAGCCAGAACGTGAGCTGCTCGGCGTGGCCGGTGAGCCGGGTGGCGTCATACTCCTCGACGTGCTTCAGCACGCGCCGCAGGTCGTCGCGGAGCGGGCCGCGCAGGAGGTCATAGCGCACCCGCCCGTCCTCCG
>JAWWAN010000618.1:0-2047 GCA_033721675.1 Rhodothermales bacterium
AGCCGCCAGATCGAGGCCGCCCGTATCGCCATGACGCGCCGCATGAAGCGCGTCGGCAAGGTCTACATCCGCATCTTCCCGGACAAGCCCATCACGAACAAGCCCGCCGAGGTCCGCATGGGCAAGGGCAAGGGCTCCGTGGAGAAGTGGGTGGCCGTCATCCGGCCCGGCCGCATCCTCTTCGAGGTCGGCGGTGGCGTCTCCGAGGAGCTCGCCCGCGAGGCCATGCGCCTGGCCCAGCAGAAGCTGCCGATCAAGACCAAATTCGTCGTCCGCCCGGACTATTCGGGCGCCTAAACGGGGGGCCCGGCCCGCAGAGAGAGAGCCATGATCAAAGCCAAAGAAGTGTGGAGCATGAGCGCCGAGGAGATCCAGGAGCGCATCCGCCAGGAGGAGGAGGAGCTGCACCAGCTCCACTTCCAACACGCGATCGCGCAGCTGGAGAACCCGATGATCCTGCGCGAGAAGCGCCGCCTCATCGCCCGCCTCAAGACCGTACTCAACACCAGGGAGGTCGAAGGGTAAAGGAGGGAAGCGCGAAGACGGTCCCGGCCGCACCGGCGGCGATGGGGACAACCTTCCGCCCTTCACTCCTGCCCCCCTTCCAACCCTGCCTACAGAACCCGGTAGTTGGTGAGGTCACGGCCCACCAAGCCGACTGATTGTGAACCCTATGGAGACCGAACAGAACACGCCCGCCCGCAGCGCCCGCAAGGAGCGCGTCGGCATCGTGCTCAGCAGCAAGATGGACAAGAGCATCGTCGTCGGCATCGAGCGGCAGGTGAAGCACCCCATCTACGGGAAGTTCATCAAGCAGACGTCCAAGCTGATGGCCCACGACGAGGAGAACGACGCCGGCGAGGGGGACACGGTCCGCATCGCCGAGACGCGGCCGCTCTCGAAGAAGAAGCGGTGGCGCCTCGTCGAGATTCTGGAACGCGCCAAGTAAATCGATTCCGGGACGCAGGCGGCCCCTCACCGGGCGGCCTTCCGCACTCCGAAATCCAAACTCCGAAATCGATATGATTCAGCAGGAATCCCGCCTGGCCGTGGCCGACAACAGCGGCGCCAAAGAGGTGCTCTGCATCCGGGTACTCGGTGGCAGTGGCCGCCGCTACGCGCGTGTGGGGGACAAGATCGTCGTCTCGGTCAAATCGGCCATCCCCGGCGGCAACGTCAAGAAAGGCGACGTGTCTCGGGCCGTCGTGGTGCGGACCAAGAAGGAGTTCCGCCGCAAGGACGGCTCCTACATCCGCTTCGACGAGAACGCCGCCGTGTTGCTCAACGACGCCGACGAGCCGCGCGGCACCCGCATCTTCGGCCCCGTCGCGCGCGAGCTGCGCGAGCGCCAGTTCATGCGCATCGTCAGCCTCGCCCCCGAAGTCATCTAAGCGCGGAGGCCCGCGCCGGCGGGGTTCACCGCGAGCCGCCCCGGTCCAGCCTCCACAATCGAACATAGAACCATGCCTCGAACGAAGAACACGCAGAAGAAGCTGCACGTCAAGAAGGGCGACGTGGTGCGCGTGATCGCCGGCAACGACCGCGGCAAGCAGGGCAAGATCCTCAAGGTCTTCCCCGAGAAGCAGCGCGTGATCGTCGAGGGCGTCAACGTGCGGGTGCGCCACCAGCGGCCCAACCAGCTCTACCCGCAGGGCGGCCGCGTGCAGCAGGAGATGGCGATCCACGTCTCGAACGTGCAGCCGCTCGACGCCAACGGCGAGCCCACGCGCATCGGGCGCAAGCGCGTCGAGGACCCGGAGACGGGCCGCGGCCGCTGGGTGCGCTACGCCAAGACGACGGGCGAGGAGCTCGACGCGTAAGCCGCCGGGTGGGGGCGGTGCCCCCGCGGCCCGGCTTTCCATACAGACTGTAGCGTTGATGCAGGCGGAACCGGGCCCGGGGCGGGCCATTCTACCCGTCTGCCCTGCCGCGACAGAGAACCCACGAGCAGAATCATGGACCGTTACGTCCCGCGCCTGAAACAGCGGTACCTCGACGAGGTCGTGCCGGAGCTGCGCAAGCAGTTCGGCTACGACAACATCATGGA
>JAWWAN010000619.1:0-2029 GCA_033721675.1 Rhodothermales bacterium
CGACCCCGACGACCCCGCCGCCCTGCTCCTCCGCTTCGACGTCCCGATGCGTACCGCGCCGCCGGGTCCTGATGTGACGGCCCCCGGACCGTGCCCGGCCGAGGCGCTCAGCGTCTACCTCCGCCTCCGGCTGCGGGCCGCCGGCGAGGCCACCCCGCTGGTCTTCCCCGACGTCCTGCCCCACCGTGCCGCCACCCTCTCGAGCCCGGCATCGCGATGAACCCTGCCGCCGCCCCCTTCGAGGCCGACCTCGACGCCCTGCTCACCCCCATCAGCACCGAGCAGCTCGCCGGCGAGTCGCTCCGCTACGACCCGACGTACGACCTCATCCGGGAAGCGCGCCGCGCCGACGACGCCAACCTCCCGCAGGGCATCTACGTCACCGACCTGAAGAAGGCCGACTGGAGCCTCGTCGAGAAGCTCTGCACCGAGGCGCTGGCCACGCGCAGCAAAGACCTCCAGCTCGCCGGATGGCTCATGGAAGCCTGGATCCACCGCTACGGCTTCCGGGGCGCGCGCGAGGGGCTCGTGCTCCTCCGGGGCCTTGCCGAAGGCTTCTGGGACCACCTCTACCCGCCCCTCGACGAGGACGACCCCGAGCTGCGCCTGGCGCCCCTCCACTGGATCGACGACAAGCTCTCGATCGCGCTCAAGCAGCTCCCCATCACCGCGCCGGACGTCGGCGACCTGCCGGCCTATTCCTTCGCCGACCGGGAGTGGGCGGACCGGGACGTGGCCCTGGCCGGCCGCGACCGCTCCGACGGCGGCGGGAAGGACGCCGGCCGCGTCTCGCACGCCCGCTTCCTCAACAGCGTCACGATGACGCCCACGCCGTTCTTTCAACAGCTCCACCGCGAGGCGGGCGGCGTGATCAAGGCCGCCCGGGCGCTGGAGGAGACGCTGGAGACCCAGGCCGGCGCGCCGGCCGAGGTGCTCTACCGCCTGCGCGGCGTCTTGCAGGCCATCCAGGACTATGCCGCCCAGGTGCTTCACGAGCGCGAAGAGCAACCCATGCCGACTGCTGCCAACGCCTCCTCGTCTGCCTCCGCCGCCGATGCCGCCGGCGCCCCCGACGCCGCCGAAGGGCTGCCGCAGACCCTCCGCAGCCGCGCCGACGCCTACCGGATGCTGCTCGAAGCCGCCGACTACCTGGCGAAGACCGAGCCCCACAGCCCCACGCCCTACCTCGTCCGCCGCGCCGTCTCGTGGGGCGGCATGACGCTCGTCGAGCTCATGCAGGAGCTGGTCAAGGGGCAGTCTGACCTCGCCTTCATCTACGAGCTGCTCGGCGTGCGAGACCAGGAGTAAGCCGTTCTCTGCACGCGCGGGCAGCCATCCCGGCGCGGGTGCCTCCGGGCGCTCCGGCTCTCTCCATGGCCCAACTGCTCACGTACGTCGTCTGCTGGGACTACAAGTTCCGCGTCACGAACTGGCGCGGGAAGGTCGAATACGAGCACAACCGGAAACCCTATACCGAGCGTGCGCGGGCGCTGACGGATGCCGCCCGCGACGGCTACCACCGCCTCCAGACGTGGGTCAACACGCTCGACCCCCTGGCCAGCCCCGAGATCGTCAACCCCACCCAGCCCCTCGTCGTCTTCGCCGCCCCCGAATGGGTGATGACGCGCGGCGGCCACGCCGACTCCGTCGACGAGACGTACTTCCACCGGGAGGACCGCGACGCGTACCGGACGCTCTGCCGCACCCTCTCGGACCCGGCCGCGAAGCCCTTCCCCGGCCAGCACACGCTGGTGGTGGCGGGTTCCATGCTGTGGGTGGAAGAGCGCACCGGGCAGGGGCTCTCCGAGATGGTCGAACGCACCCTGCACTACGTGAAGACCGTGGGCGGGCGGGTGCCCGAGGCGGCGCGCGGCGCGTTGGACGTGCAGGCCCGGCTCTTCGAGGGAGACACCGGGCTCAGGCGCACGCATGTGGCCTACAACGAAGCCTTCATCGCCTACGACGGCGCCATCAAGGCCTCGATCCTGAAGAGCGAGTACGGGGTCGACTTCCCCGGGCACGAAGACCG
>JAWWAN010000620.1:0-2009 GCA_033721675.1 Rhodothermales bacterium
CCTCGCGACGCTCCTCGGCGGCGCCCCTGCCCCGGCGCCCGCGCCGGACGCAGCGGACCGTGCGCCGCGCTATCTGGAACGCATCGGCGTCGAGATGCACGGGCGGATGCGCATCGTGCCCGTCGCCGAGATCGACTTCATCGCGGCCAGCGGCGACTACGCCGAGCTGCACGCCGGCGAGGACACGTTCGTCATCCGGGAGCAGATGCAGGCGCTCGAACACCGGCTCGACCCCCGGCACTTCGTCCGCATCCACCGCAGCACCATCGTCCGGCTCGACCGCGTCGACAGCCTGCTCTACAGCGCCGGCGGCGACTACGCCGTCCGCCTGCGGGACGGGCGGCGCCTCCGCGTGAGCCGAGGGCGGTACGAAGCACTCCAACGACGGCTCGGCCTGGACGCCGACGGAGCGCCCTGAGCCGGGCGCCCCCCCTTCGGAGGCGGATGGCATCCGCCTCCTCCCCCTGCCACGCTCGCTCACCAGACGGAGGTCCATCCCTATGAACACCCTGCGCAAGGAAGACCTGAGCCAGGAAGTGTACGCCCTGTTCGACCGGTACGTCCACAGCCAGATCACCCGGCGGGAGTTCCTCGAACGGGTTTCTCAGTATGCGGTGGGCGGCCTCACCGCAACCGCCATCCTCGACTTCCTCTCCCCGAAGTATGCCGCCGCACAACAGGTCCGGGCGGGCGACCCGCGTCTGGATGAGGAGTACGTCGAGTACGCCTCGCCCCGAGGGGGGGGTACCATCCGCGGCCTGCTGGCGACCCCCGCCGGCAACGAGGCCCGGCTGCCGGGCATCGTGGTGGTGCACGAGAACCGGGGGCTCAACCCGCACATCGAGGACGTCTGCCGACGGGCCGGGCTGGCCGGCTTCGTCGCCCTGGCTCCGGATGCCCTGACCCCGCTGGGCGGCTACCCCGGCAACGACGACGACGGGCGGACCCTGCAGCGCCAGCGCGACCGCGCGGAGATGCTGGAGGACTTCATCGCGGGCTTCGACTACCTGGAGGCCCACCCTGCCTGCAGTGGCGCCGTGGGGGTCGTTGGCTTCTGCTTCGGCGGGTGGATCTCCAACATGATGGCCGTCCGCGTACCGAGGCTCCGGGGGGCGGTCCCCTTCTACGGCGGCCAGCCCGAGGCCGACGCGGTGCCGTCGATACAGGCTCCACTGCTCCTCCACTTCGCGGGCTTGGACGAGCGCGTCAACGCCGGCTGGCCCGCCTACGAAGCCGCGCTGATGGAGCATCAGAAAGCCTATTCGGCCCATTTCTACCCGGACGTCCACCACGGCTTCCACAACGACACCACCCCCCGCTACGACCCGGAGGCCGCCGCCCTGGCCTGGCGGCGGACCCTCGACTTCTTCAACGAGCGATTGCGTTGACCGCTGGCCGGATGCCGCCCGATGCCCGGTGAGACAGCCGGCCTCTCGGCCCGCCCCCGTGCAGCACATCGCACCCTGGTGCAGTTCGTCTCATCCCCCGAATCCACACGGCCCTTCCCCTCCTACAACGTGTCAGATAGCGAGCAGCTCGTGGCGATGTCTTGCCGCCGGGCGCGCTCGTCTCCTCGCTACTCAACCTGGTTCTGACCGAGGATCTGACATGAAACGCCTCTTCCTTCTCGTCGCCGTGCTGCTCCTCGCGCCGGGGTCGGCCCTGCTCGCGCGAGCGCAGAACGCCGGGCAGCCCGCCCCGGCGGCGCAGGGCCGGGTCAGCGGCGCCGTCGCGGATGCCGAGACGGGCGAGCCCATCGCGTCGGCCACGGTGGGCGTCTGGCGCAGCCGCGACTCCACGCTCGTCACCGGCGCCGTCAGCCAGCCCGACGGCCGCTTCGCCGTCGAGGGGCTGCGCGACGGCCGCTACTACGTCAGCGTCAGCTTCGTCGGGTTCGCCACGCAGACCCTCCCGGACGTCGCCCTCTCCGCCGGAGACCGGCAGATCGACCTCGGCACGATCGCCCTCGCCCCGGACACCCAGGTGCTGGACGAGGTGCAAGTCTCTGC
>JAWWAN010000621.1:0-1965 GCA_033721675.1 Rhodothermales bacterium
GGCGCGATCGCGAAGTCGTGGGCGCGCATCACCTGGGCCAGCTCGGCCACGAGCGCCTCGTCCGGGGCCTCGTAGATGAACGCCCGGTAGAGCTTGCGGCAGAGGAAGGCGGCGATCTGCTCGGGGCGTTCCTCGAAGAGCAGGTCGATGACGTCGTCGTAGCCGAAGGCCTCGGTCCGTCCGAAGATCGTCTTCTCCCCGCCATCGTGGCGGACGGAGACGAGCTGCACGGTGAGGTTGAACGGATCCACCAGCCAGCCGGTGAGGGCGCGTGCGATCTCCTCGATGTCCTGCTGGGTGTAGTTGGGGGTGCCCTGGTCGTCCTCCGGCCCCATGGTGAAGAGCTCCAGGAGCTCGCGGGCATAGTTCTCGTTCGGAGCGCCGGCCGCGTTCTGTACGCCGTTGAGGTAGAGCAGCATCGCAGAATCGATGCCGATGGCGTGCACGAAGTCTTTGAAGTTGCCGAGGGCGTGCGTGCGCAGCGTCTCGACGTAGCGGTAGGCGTAGGGCGCGATGAGGTAGGCGTCGATCTCGGTGACGAAGTGGTTGTGCCAGAACAACGTCATCTTCTCGCGCAGGCCACCGTAGTAGAGCTGCCGCATCAGCGTGGCGTAGTACTCCATCAACCACTCCGGATTGCGGTCCATGAAGTAGGTCTGCTGTGCGTCCTGGCTGCGCGGCACGCCCTCGTCCACCCAGTCCGGCGGCATGGGCACCGGTGGCACGAGCGCGGCGTCCACGAGGGCATCCACCGCGTCGCCGGCTTCCATGCCCAGGAGGGCGTCTACCTCGGCGGGCGCGGCGTCGAAGCCGGTGCGGCGCAGCAGGTGCACGGCGTGGCGGCGGTCCAGCGGGGCGGCGTAGGGCGTCAGGCCGGCGGCGATGCCGAGCGGCCGCGGGCCGGCCGTTCCGTTCTTGGCGGCCGCCGGCGGCGTTGGGGGCGCGGCGCGGAGAAGGCGGTGCACGAGGCCGCGCTCGCGCTCGGGGGCGACCCGCAGCAGAGGCGGTGCCTGCCGCGCCCAGTGCGCGATGGGGTCTTCCGGGCCGGCAGCAGCCGGATCGATGCGGAGGAACGCGCGACGGTTCATGGGGGATACCGGGGTCACGAAAAGAAGAAGGCGGTAGTAAGGGCTCGTCGCGGCGGGACCCGCCTGCGTCACGCACGATAGCGAACATCCGCTCAGGTGAGCTGGAATTCGGGGAGGCTGGTGAGGTAGCGGATGAAGTTGTTGAGCAGGAATCCGGCCTCGGGCTGGTCCAGGTTCCACTCGTACCACGGCACGCCGGCGAGGAAGATCTTGGCGAGATCCCGCTCGTGCTGCGGCGCGCTCGTCACCGCCGGGGGGAGGGGGTTGCCCTCGAGGTCGCCGGCGAAGTCTTCGGCGGGCGCGTTGAGGTCGAGCACGGCGAGGGGGGTGGGTAGCAGGTGCTCGGCCATCGCCACCGCGAGGTCGAAGACGCTGGCAGGCGTGGCCGGGTCGACGCCGTCGCGCTGGAGCAGCAGCGTGGCGAGCGGCCGCAGGTTGAGGCCGTCCTGGGTGCGATCCCCGAAGAGGATGCTCTGCGTGACGAGCCACCGGAGGGGCATCGTGGTGGTGTTGAGCCAGGCATGATGCCCCTCCCACCCGGCCACGTTCGGCGGGTCCAGGAGGCTCTGCTGGAGGAGGAACGCAGTCCGGTTGAGCTGGAGGAAGACGTTCGGCGGAAGCTCGCCCAGGTGCAGCTCGCTCAGGAAGCCGGCGAGCATCGCCACGGGGCTTTTGACCTGCGCGCCGATGACCTGCTCGTCGAAGAAGTGGGCGCTCTTGAGCAGCGCGCGCACGACGGGCGCGATCGCGAAGTCGTTGGCGCGCATCACCTGGGCCAGCTCGGCCACGAGCGCCTCGTCCGGGGCTTCGTAGATGAACGCCCGGTAGAGCTTGCGGCAGAGGAAGGCGGCGATCTGCTCGGGGCGTTCCTCGAAGA
>JAWWAN010000622.1:0-1933 GCA_033721675.1 Rhodothermales bacterium
CCGCCTGGCGCGGGGTGACGCGGACGCCCGTGCGTGGGCGGCGGCCCGCGTCGACTCGCTCATAGCGGATCCGCAGGGCGACGTGTTCTGGATGTATCCCGCCGTGCTCGCGATGTACCTCGGGCAGGACCGCCTGCCCCCCGCCACCCTGGCCCGCCTCCGCGACCGCTGGCGCACGTACACGCCGTACCGGGGCGATACCGAGAACCACTTCGCCCTCTATTATACCGCCCTCTACCTAGCCGCCCAGCGCTACCCCGGCGAGGCGGGAGACCGGTGGTTCACCGGGAAAAGCTCCGAGGAAAACCGGGCGGAGGCGCGCGACTTCCTCCTCCACTGGATCGAGCTGACCACCACGCACGGCCAGGGCGAGTACGACTCGCCGCGCTACCTGAGCTTCTTCGTCGCGCCGATGGCGATGCTCTATGCCTTCGCCGACGACCCCGCGATGCGACGCCGCGCCGGCCAGATGCTGGACTACCTGCTGGCCGACTTCTTCGCCGAGACCCTGGGCGGCGTCCACGTCGGTGCGTCGAGCCGGATCTACCCGGACCAGCTCTTCGCCCGGTGGACGGACGCGGCGAGCGGCTATGCCTGGCTGCTCTTCGGCAACGTGCCGTTTCATCCGCACGCCGGCGCGCTCGTGCTGGCCCTCAGCGGCTACCGCCCGCCCCGCGTGCTCCACGCGCTCGCGACGGATCGCGCAGCGCCCTACGTCCACCGCGAGCGCAAGCGGACGCGCCACCGCATCCGGCACAGCGCCGTGCGCACCGCGCCCGTCTACAAGTACACGTACGTCCGGCCGGAGTACGCCCTCGGCTCTACGCAGGGCGGATTGCTGCAGCCCGTGCAGCAGCACACGTGGGAGCTTCAGTGGGCCGACCCCGCCCGCAGCGGCCCGAACGTGCTCTTCACCACGCACCCCTATTCCTCCCCGTACGAGGGGACGATGTACTTCGCCGAGCCCTGGCACCTCGTCACCGAACTCATCGCCCGCTCGAAGACTGAGTACGACGCCCCGCACAAGTGGACGGGCGGCTCGCCGCACGAGCAGGTGGTGCAGCACGAGGACGCACTCGTGGTGCTCTACGATCTTCCCGAGGGCGTCCGCTTCCCCCACATCCAGGGGTTCTTCTCGCACCGGCTCGGCGCGTTGCACGAAGACGCCTCGGGGTGGATCTTCGCGCGCGGCGGCGACGCCTACATCGCGTACTACCCGCTGGCGCCCTACACCTGGGAGGCCGAGCCCGACGGCAGCCGCCGCCTGGTCAGCACGGCCCTCCACAACGGCGCCGTGGTGCAGGCCGCGCCGGCCTCCGCCTTCCCCGATCTGGAAGCCTTTGCCGAAGCGGTGCGCGCCTTGCCGCTGCAGGTGGAGCGGGAGCCCGCGCCGGCCGTCCGCTTCACCCCGCTCGGCGGCACCACCATCGAGGCGGTCTACGGCGAGACGCCCCGCGTGGGCGGCGTGCCGGTGGACTACGCCGGGTGGCCGCTCTACGACGGCCCCTTCCTGCGCGGCACGCCCGGCCGCCTGGAGCTGCGCCACGGCCCGCTCCGCCGCGTCCTCGACCTCCGCTGAGGCGCCGCCTCAGTAGCCGTAGATCGAGAAGTCGTCCCGCCGCATGTGCAGGTTGAGCGCGATGCCGAACATGGCCGAGTTGGCCAGCAGCGCCGAGCCGCCGTACGAGATGAACGGCAGCGGGATGCCGATGACCGGCAGCAGCCCCGTCACCATCCCGATGTTGATGAAGACGTGGATCAGGTAGATGCCGGCCGCGCCCGCCGCCACCATGCTCCCGAACGGATGCTTCATCTTCATCCCGAGCGAGACGAGCCGCACGAGCAGCACGGCGAAGAGGATGAGCGTCACCAGGCTCCCGAGGAAGCCCCACTCCTCCCCGATGACGCTGAAGGCGAAGTCCGTAGACTGCTC
>JAWWAN010000623.1:0-1904 GCA_033721675.1 Rhodothermales bacterium
TCCACTCCCACGCGATGATCGTCGTCACGCCAAGCCTCAAGAAGTCCGGCAGCGTCTGGTATTTCAACATGACGAACGACCTGCACGTGGACGCCGGGCACGACGACGTGCGGGCGCTGCGGCACCGGTACGGCCTGGGCGGTGTGCTGCTGGAGGACAACTGCCGCATCAACCCGAACGCCCTCAACCTCGCCCGCGTGCTCGTGCCGCACCTGCGGGGCCACACGTTCGTCGTCAAGACCCACGCCGGCCCGACCCCGAGCCTGCGCCTGCTGCTGGCCGCCGGCGCCGCCCGCGCCACGTATATCTACCGCGACCCGCGCGACGTCGTCCTCTCGGCGCTCGACCACGGCGCCCGCGTGCGGAAGGAGGGCCGCGCCAACGTCCTGGCCGGGCTGCACACGGTGGAGGAGGCCGTCCCCTACGTGCACACCCTCCTGCGCGACTGGGAGGCCTGGGCGCGCAGCCCCGGCACGCTGCTCGTCCGCTACGAAGACCTCAAGGCCGACACCCTCGCCGAGCTGCGCCGCCTGGCGGACTTCCTGAAGCTCGACGTGGCGGAGGCGGTGCTGGCCGCCGTCGCCGCCCCGTACCAGCAGCCTGCCGACGACGCCACCACGAAAGACCGGTTGCACTTCAACAAGGGCGTGGCGGGCCGCTTCCGCGAGGCGATGAGCGCGGACGAGCTCGCCCTCTGCCGCCGCCACTTCGGCCCGTACCTCGAACAGATGGGCTACGCGGCCTGACCCGTGAACCTCGACCTCGTCTTCCCCCGCCTCCCGCCCGCCCTCGACGGCATCGGCGACTATACGGCGCGCCTGGCCGGCGCGCTGGCGGCCCACGCGCGCGTGCGCATCCTGACGGCCGAGGCCGCGCCCGCCGCAATCCCCGGCGTCGAGATCCGGACGGCCTTCGGCATCGCACCGCCGCACGGCGTAGCGAGGCTGGCCGAGGCCATCGACGCGGCCCCGCCAGACTGGCTCGGGGTGCAGTACAACCCGTTCAGCTACGGGCGCTGGGGGTGGAACCCGCACCTGCCGCGCACCCTGCGCGCCCTCCGGCATCGGCATCCCTCGGTGCGGCTGGCGCTGACCGTCCACGAGGTGGCCCCGCCCCTGCTGAACGCACGTCTGGCGCTGATGAGCACGTGGCAGCTCGCCCACCTCTGGGCGCTCGGGCGCATGGCGGACGTCGTCTTCGCGGCCATCGAGCCGTGGGTGGCGCCGATGCGGCGCTGGTTCGGGACGTCGCGCGTGCATCACCTGCCCGTAGGATCCAACATTCCGTACGCCCCCGCCGGGCGGGCCGAGGCGCGCGCGGCGCTGGGGCTGCCGGATCCTGCCTTCGCCGTCGGCGTATTCGGCACCGCGCATCCGACGCGCCTGCTCGGCTTCGTGCGGACGACCGTGGAGACCCTCCGCGAGGCCGGCGCAGACGCCCGCGTGCTCTACGTAGGCCCCGACGGCGAGGCCGTGCGCGCCCGCCTCGGCGGCCTCCCGCTCCTCGACGCCGGCCGCGTGCCCGCCCGCGACGTCTCGCGCCACTTCGCCGCGATGGACCTCTATCTGGCGCCGTTCCGGCGGGGCGTCTCGACGCGGCGGGGCTCGTTCGTGGCGGCCCTGCAACACGGCGTGCCGACGCTCGCGACCGCCGGCAGCCACACCGGCGCCCTCCTGCGGGCCGCCGGCGGCGACGCCTTCGCGCTCGCGCCCGACGACGACGCGGCCGCCTTCGCTGCGCAGGCTCGCGCACTCCACAGCGACCCCGCGCGGCGCGCGGCGCTGGGGCAGGCCGGCCGCGCCTTCTTCGCACGCCACCACGCGTGGGACGTCCTCGCGGCGCGCCTCGCCGGCGCCCTCGCGCTGCCTACCTTGACCCCGGCCGCCTGACGGATCCTTTGCCCA
>JAWWAN010000624.1:0-1827 GCA_033721675.1 Rhodothermales bacterium
GCAGCGCCTTCGGGTTCTTCTCCGCCACGCGTTAGGGATAAGTTACACGGGGGGAGGGGCCACTGGGGATGGGGGGCCACAGAAACCCCAGTCCCTTGTCCCCAGTCCCTAGTCCCCAATCCCTACTGCCCCCCATGCTCGCCATCCGCCCGCCCGAATATTTCCCCGGTCTGGAATACGCGGCGCTGCTGTTGCAGGCCGGGGCGGTGGTGCTGGCCGATACGTTTCAGTACAGCCGCCAGTCCTTTCAGAACCGGGCGCGGCTGCGCACGCCGGACGGGTGGCAGTGGATCTCGGTGCCGCTGGAGAGGGGGCAGCACGGCGCGGCCATCGCGGGCACGCGGCTGCGGGAGGGGACGGGCTGGCAGCGCACGCACTGGAAGGCGCTCGTCTTCAACTACGGCGCCGCGCCGTTCTTCGACGCCTACGCGCCGCGCCTCCGGCCGCTGTTCGAGCAGCCGTGGACGCTCCTGGGCGCGCTGACCTGCGCGACGGTCGCTGCGGTCCATGCGTTGCTGGAGGCCCCATCCCGGCTCGTCCGCGCCTCCGCGCTGGACGGAGCGCCGGCGGATCTACCGAAGGTGCTGGCGGCGGCCGGAGGAGGGCCCCTGCTCGTGCCCGAGGCCGTCGCCGCCGTGGATGCGGGGCACGCCGCCGAGGCGTACGCCCTGCGCTGCGTGCCGCCCGTCTATCGGCAGGCGTTCGCCGGCTTCGAGCCGGGGATGAGCGCGCTCGACCTCCTCTTCAACTACGGCCCCGAGGCGCGCCGCATCCTCGACGAGCGCACGGTGGTGGCCGCCTGCGAGCGGGATCGGTGAGGGCCGGCATCCTGCCATTCCCCGGCCGCCGGGCCTCCGCCGCACACCGGCAACTTCATGGACCGGGTTGCATGTAGTGGGGGCGGTGCGCAAATTGACGGCGCTCCGCATCGGCCCCTCCTCCAACCCCGAGGTCATCACCGTGGGACTGCTCGGCACCCTCGACTGGCTGATCATCGCCGTCTACTTCGTCCTCGTCTTCGGCGTCGCCATTCTGGTGACGCGGCGCGAGAAGACCCGCGAGACCTCGGCCGGGTACTTCCTGGCCGGGCGCAACGTCGGCTGGTTCGTCATCGGCGCCTCGCTCTTCGCCTCCAACATCGGGAGTGAGCACCTCGTGGGGCTGGCCGGGACGGGCGCGGCCAGCGGCGTGGCCGTCGGCCAGTTCGAGATCCTGGCCTCGCTGATCCTGCTGCTGCTCGGGTGGGTGTTCGTGCCGTTCTACCTCAAGAGCGGCGTCTTCACGATGCCCGAGTTTCTGGAGCGGCGCTACTCCGAGGGCGCACGCTGGTACCTCGCCGTCATCTCCATCGTCGGCTACGTGCTGACGAAGATCTCCGTGACGATCGCGGCCGGCGGCATCGTCTTCGAAGCCCTCATGGGCATCGACTTCTGGACCGGCGCCCTCATCGTGGTCATCGCGACGGGCATCTACACCGTCTTCGGCGGCCTGCGGGCGGTGCTCTATACGGACCTGCTCCAGATGTTCGTGCTCGTCGGCGGCGCGCTCGCCGTGACGTTCGTCGGGCTGGGCGAACTCGGCGGGTGGGGCGCCCTGCGCAGCACCGTGCCGGACAGCTTCTTCGACATGTGGCTGCCGACGTCCCACCCGGACTTCCCGTGGACGGGGATTCTCTTCGGCGCGCCGATCCTGGGCGTCTGGTACTGGTGTACGGACCAGTTCATCGTGCAGCGCGTGCTGGCGGCCCCGAGCGAGGACCAGGCACGGCGCGGGACGATCTTCGGCGGCTTCCTGAAGCTGCTGCCCGTCTTCATCTTCGTCATCCCC
>JAWWAN010000625.1:0-1813 GCA_033721675.1 Rhodothermales bacterium
GCCCCTCGGGCACGGCGACGGCCACGCCGGCCAGCAGCGCGGCCAGCCCCAGCGCGAGGGCGCCGGCGATCCGGTAGGCCCGCGCCCCACGCACGTCGCGCGCCGCCGCCGTGGCGTAGGCGGGCGTCCGCAGGTCGCGTTCGAGCGCTGCGATGCGCTCGGCGAAGGCGCCGCCGCGCCGGTTCGCAAGGGCCGATCCGAAGAAGCAGAGGCCGCTGGCGAGGACGCCCGCGAACGTGTTCAACTCGTACCGGCCCATCGCCACCCCCAGCACCTCGACCTCGACGGGCAGGAAGACGGCATCGAGCGCGGCCACTGGCAGGCCCTGCGCCGCGTTCGCCGCCAGACTCGCCGCCACCACGGCCACCACGCCGGCCCCGAAACTCGCCATCCCGGACCACCACGGCGTGCGCGTGTAGACCAGCCCGAGCAGGACGGGGATGAACATGGGGGCGCTGTAGAGCGAGTTGACGCGCAGGTAGACGTCGAAGGCGCCGCCGTAGCGCTCCATCGAGAGGGCGACGGCGAGGGCGACGGCGCCGAGGGCGGCCACGCACAATCGCCCCGTGAGGAGCTGTGCCCGCTCCGACGGCGCGCGCCCGCGCAGGCGCCGCCCGACCGGCACGGCCACGTCCTTGGTCAGCACCGCCGCCAGCCAGTTGAGCGTCGTGTCGACCGAGCTCATCGTGGCGGCGAAGAGCGCGGCGGTCATCACGCCGAGCAGGCCGTGGGGGAGTGTCGCGAGGGCGAGCGTCACGACGGCCGCCTCGGACGGCTCGGCGAGGCCCGGCCAGCGCGCGTCGAGGTCGGGGAAGAGCACGCGGGCGGCCATCACCGGCAGCACCCACAGCAGCGGCAGGGCCAGGCTCAGGCCGGCGCACCAGGCGGCCATCCGCCGCGTCCCGCGCTCGTCCGGCACGCTATAATAGCGCTGCGCCACGTGCCAGTTGACGTTGTACCCCAGCACGATGTTGACGAAGTAGGCGAGCCAGAACGCCGGCGGCTGGTCTGCGATCGTGAACGAGAAGTAGCCCGGCGGCGCCTCGCGCACGAGCCGGCCCGCGCCCGCGCCGAGGCTGCCGTCCCCCAGGAACGCGAGGGCCACCGGCAGCACCAGCAGTGAGACGACGAGCAGGATCACGAACTGGAGCGCATCCGTGACCATCACGGCCCAGAGCCCGCCCAGCAGCGTGTAGGCGATCATCACGAGCCCCGTCGCCACGAGCGTGAGCTGGAAGCCGCTGAGCGCGAACGGCCCGACCGCCACGGTGCCCGCCCCGAAGCCGAGCGCCGAGGCGACGAAGATGCAGAGCGTGTAGACGAGGATGCCCAGGATGAGCACGTTGGGCACCACGGCCAGGAGCGTATAGAAGTACGTGGTGGAGGGCGAGAAGCGGCGCGCGAGGAACTGCATCGGCGTCTCGATGCGCGTGCGCCGCCAGAGGCGCCCGTAGACGAGGTAGCCGAGCCCGTAGGCCGGCGCGGCGAGGCTGAACAGGACGAGCGCCGCGCTGCCGTTGCGGTACGCGAAGCCCGCCGCGCCGACGAACATGAACGCCGAGAACCCGGAGACGAAGAGCGAGACGGCCGAGAGCCCCCACGGGATGTGCCCACCCCCCTTGAAGTAATCCGTGGAGCGCCGGTTGAAGCGCGCCACGGAGAGGCCCACCGCCGCCACCGCCAGCAGATAGAGCACCACGACGGCATAGTCGAGCCCATTGAGCGCGCGCAGCGGGGGCACGAGGGCAGGGGGCGGGTGGGCGAGGGACGGAGGACCGAAAGGTACGAAGGAGCGCGGTAGGGCGTCGGCCGC
>JAWWAN010000626.1:0-1751 GCA_033721675.1 Rhodothermales bacterium
CGGCAACCCGTTCAACTCGCTGGTGCAGCTGGAGTACGAGCACGGCATCCCCCGGAACCCGTTCATCAACGCCGGCGCGCTCGTCGTGACGGACGTGGTGGCGCAGCGCGAGGCCGACCCCAGGGCCGCCATCCTCGCCTTCATCCGCCGCCTCGCCGGCGGCGACGGCGCCGCCTACGACCCGGCCGTGGCGTGGTCCGAGCGGGCGCACGGAGCCCGCAACGCCGCCCTCGCCCACTTCCTCAAGAGCTTCGGAAATCTGGAGGGCGAGGTGGACGACGTGCTGGATCTGTACTTCCACCAGTGCGCGATCCGGATGGACTGCCGCGCCCTCGCCCGCGCGTTCCTGTTCCTGGCCAACGAGGGCGTGGTCCCCGCCACGGGCGAGCGGCTGCTGACGAAGAGCCTCACCAAGCGCCTCAACGCGCTGCTGCTCACCGGCGGCACCTACGACGCCGTGGGCGACTTCGCGTACCGGGTGGGGCTGCCGGGCAAGAGCGGGGTGGGCGGCGGCATCGCGGCCGTCATGCCGGGGCACTTCGCCGTCTGCGTCTGGGCGCCGGGGCTGGACGCCTCCGGCAACTCGCTCGCCGGCACCCTCGCCCTGGAGCTGCTGACCACCAAGACCGGCCTGTCGATCTTCTGAGGGAGCGATGCGCGACGGGGGGGCACGCCGGTTCGAGGCCGCCTGGGCGGAGGCGCGCGACGCCTTCGAGGCGCTGCTGCGCGCGCACGGCATCGTGGGCGGCACGCTCCTCGTCACGCACGGCGCGGACGTGCGGGGCCGGGCGCACTACGGGATGGCCGACCGCGAGGCGGGCCGCCCGGTGGAGGCGGACACGATCTTCCACTGGGCCTCGATCACGAAGACCCTCACCGGCCTCGCCGTCATGCAGCTCCGCGACCGCGGCCGGCTCGGTCTGGACGACGCCCTCGTGGACCACCTGCCCGAGCTGCGCGCCGTCCACAACCCGTTCGGGCCGATGGAGGCTGTCACGATCCGCCACGTGATGAGCCACGCGGCGGGTTTCCGGCAGGCTACCTGGCCATGGGGCGGCGACCGCGACTGGCACCCGCACGAGCCGGCCGCCTGGGCGCAGCTCGCCGCTATGCTGCCCTATACCGAGATCCACTTCGCGCCCGGCAGCCGGTTCAGGTACTCGAATCTCGCCGTCGTCTTCCTCGGACGGATCATCGAGCAAATCACGGGCGATCCGTACGCGGCCTACGCCGAGAAGAACATCCTGCGCCCCCTCGGCATGCACCGCAGCTACTTCGACCACACGCCATATCATCTGCTGCCGCACCGCGCCAACAACTACGACCTCGTGGACGGGGTGCCGCAGCCGAACGGGCTTGACTTCCACACCGGCGTGACGGTCAGCAACGGCGGCCTCAACGCGCCCGCCGCCGACCTCGCGCGCTACCTCGCCTTCCTCGCCGGCCGCCACGCCCCGGAGGTGCTCGCCCGTGCGTCGCTGGAGGCGATGTGGGTGCCGCAGCATCCGGCGGGCGCCGACGGGCCCTACCGGCAGTTCATCGGCCTTTCGTTCTTCGGTTTCGAGGGAAAAGGCCTGCGCGTGGTGGGCCACACCGGGAGCCAGAAGGGTTTCCGCGCCTTCCTCTACCTCGATCCCGCCACCGGCGCCGGCGCGGCGGCGGCCGTCAACGCCACCGGCCGCGGCGGGCCGCCCGACGCCATGGCGCTGCTGCATGCCCTCCGCCGCCGCCTCTTCGACACCGTCTTCCCC
>JAWWAN010000627.1:0-1600 GCA_033721675.1 Rhodothermales bacterium
CACTGTCCCCTCCAGATCCAGGCCTACAAGTACGGCCCCGAAGGCTCGCGCTTCGAGTTCATGAAGGTGCACAAGCCGAAGCGCGTGCGGCTGGGCCCCCGCGTCGTCCTCGACGCCGAGCGGTGCATCAACTGTACCCGCTGCACGCGCTTCACGTCCGAGGTGTCCGGCTCGAACCAGCTCACCATCATCGCGCGCGGCGTCAAGAACTACCCGATGACGCCGCCGGGCGTGGACTTCGACGAGCCCTACTCGATGAACGTCTGCGATATCTGCCCGGTGGGCGCGCTCACCCAGGCCGACGCCCGCTTCCAGGCGCGGCAGTGGGAGATGAGCTCGACGCCGTCGATCTCGGTCGTCAACGCCAAGGGCTCGAACTGCTTCTACTGGGTGCGAGACAACCTCGTGCAGAAGGTCACCGCCCGCCAGAACATGGCCGTCAACGAATACTGGCTGGCCGACGAGGACCGGCTCGGCTACGAACGCTTCAACGACGACCGCCCGGACGGCCCTACCGTGGACGGCGTGCTCGCCGCGTGGGACGACGCCTACGCCCGCGCCGCCGCGCTCTTCGAGGGCGTGCGCGGCGAGGAGATCCTGTTCCTCGGCTCGGCCCACGCGACGGTGGAAGACAACTACCTGCTGATGCGGCTGGCCGAGGCCGTCGGCGGCGAGGTGGCCGGCTACCTGCGGCACGTCGAGCCGGGCCATGGCGACGGCTGGCTCCGCACCGACGACCGCACGCCGAACGCGCAGGGCTGCGAGCGCCTCGGCCTCCGCGCCGTAGACGCCGCCCTCCTGCGCGGCCGCCTCGCCGAGTACCGCCTCGTCTACGTGCTGGAGGACGACCCCGTCGCCGCCGGCCTGTTCTCGGCCGAGGACCTCGCCGGCGTGCCCGTGATCCTGCACTACTACAACACCACGAACCAGACCCTGCCGGTGGCGGACGTCGCCCTGCCGGCGGCCATGGTGGTGGAGACCGTGGGCACCTACGTCAGCGAGGACGGGCACGCCCAGCGCGTGCGCCCGGCCAAGGCCATCCGGGGCGTCAACCGGATGCTCTCGATGGTGATGGGCGCCAGCCGCGCCGACCAGCACGGCACGCCGTTCGACCGGTGGCACAACGAGAGCCACCGCATCAACTGCTGGCCGAGCTGGGTGCTGCTGCCGGGCGTCGCCCGCGCGCTCGGCCACGACCTGGCCTACAAAGGCCCGAAGCAGATCATGGCCGAGGCCGCCGAGCGGATGCCCGCGCTGGCCGGCGCCACCTACGAGGCCATGGGCCTGCAAGGCGTGCGCCTCGAAGACGTAGGCACCGCCGTCTAACGACTTTTGATTGTCGAAAATCCTGGATGAGAACATGGATCTTCCCCTCTGGCTGACGGGCATCATCGCCTTCATCATCATCAACTTCATGCTCGTCTCGGCCTCCGTGCTGGTCTATGCCGAGCGGAAGGTGAGCGGCTACATCCAGAACCGGCCCGGCCCCAACCGCGTCGGGCCGTTCGGCTTTCTGCAACCGTTCGCGGACGTGGCGAAGCTGCTGTTCAAGGAAGACATCAGCCCGTCGCAGTCCAACCGCTTCATCCACTCCCTCGCG
>JAWWAN010000628.1:0-1580 GCA_033721675.1 Rhodothermales bacterium
CCTCCGTCAGGTGAGCGCAGAGGGTTGGGAGGGATTTCCCCAGCCGCCCCCGCCGGGCGTCTCGATGCGGAGGCGATCTCCGGGCGCGAAGCGGCGGGTGAAGAGGGCCGGTAGCGCCTCCTCGGTGCCGTCGGCATGGATCAGGAGGTTGCGGCCGGGGCTGCCGTCCGCGCCGCCGCCGAGCCCCCACGGAGCGATCGTGCGCCGGGTGCTGAGCATGGTCACCGTGGCGGGCCTGAGCAGCTCGTACTCACGCACGATGCCGTCGCCGCCCCGATGGCGGCCGGCCCCCCCGCTGCCTTCGCGCAGCCCGTACTGTGTGATGCGGAACGGAAAGGTGCTCTCCAGCGCTTCGGACGGCGTATTCAAGGTATTCGTCATGTGGACGTGGACGCCGCTCAGGCCGTCAGCGCCCGGAGCGGCGCCCATGCCGCCGGCGAGGGTCTCATAATAGGCGAAGGGCGTTCCGTCCGGCATCTGACCGCCGATGGTCAGGTTGTTCATCGTGCCTTGCGAGGCCGCCGGGACCCGGTCTGGCAGGGCCGGGGCGAGCGCGCCCAGCACCACGTCTACGATGCGCTGCGACGTCTCGACGTTGCCGCCAGCGACGGCCGCCGGCGGCCGGGCGTCTACCAACGAGCCGGGAGGGGTGGAGACGCGCACCGGCGCGAAACAGCCTGCGTTCATCGGGACGTCTTCGTCCATCAGGCATCGTACCACGTAGTAGCAGGCAGACTCGGTGATGCTCCGAACCGCGTTGAGCGAGCCGTCTACCTGCGGGTCGGTCCCGGTGAAGTCGAAGTGGACCCCTACGCTGTCGATGGTGGTGCAGAGGCGGATCGAGGCCGTGCTGCCCCCGGGCAGTTCGAGGACGTCCTCGAAGCGGTAGACGCCTTCCGGCCACGTGCGGATCGTGGCGCGGGCGAGGCGCTCGCTGTAGGCCTGCAGGTGGTGTGCGTAGGCGGCGACCTCCGCAGTGCCGTGGCGCGTCATCAGCTCCTGGAGCCGCCGGACCCCGACGGACTGCGCTGCTCGCTGGGCCGCGAGGTCCCCTGACCGCTCCTCCGGCGTGCGCACGTTACGCAGGATCAGCCGCATCAGATCGTCGGCGCAGACCCCGGCCCGGTAGAGCTTGACGGGGGGGAGGAGGAGGCCTTCCTGGTAGATCTCGGTGGAGAGTGGTAGCGAGCCCGGCGTCATGCCGCCCACGTCGGCGTGGTGCGCACGGCTGGCGACGTAGAACTGGGGATCCCGCGCGCTTTCGCCGGGCGCGAAGACGGGGGAGACCATCGTCAGGTCGGGGAGGTGGGTGCCGCCCTCGAACGGGTCGTTCAGCAGCACCACGTCGCCCGCTTCCCAGCCCGCTGCGGCCCGGAGGGCGGCGGCCACGCTGGCGGGCATCGCCCCCAGATGTACCGGAATGTGGGCCGCCTGCGCCACGAGGCGACCCTCGGCGTCGAAGAGGGCGCACGAGAAGTCGAGCCGCTCCTTGATGTTGGGCGAATAGCCGGTGCGGCGCAGCGTTGCCCCCATCTCGTCGGCGATGCCGGCGAAGCGGTGGCGGTACAGCTCCAGCAGGA